>CAYUZH010000024.1:11736-12283 GCA_964449635.1 uncultured Candidatus Peribacteria bacterium
TGTTTTTTTTTACTTTTGTTATTTTTGGTTTCTCTTCTTCAGAATCTTCTTTTTTTATCTGTATCATGGGAAGTACTCTATTTTTTGTAAAATCGAGAGATTCTTCTATGTACTGTTCTCTTGTTTTTCAGCTCGTCTCACAGATTTTTTTATCTTCTAGAGCCATTCTGAGGGAATGATCCATATCATGGAGGAAAAACTCAATAGGGGATTGCCAAAATTCATCCACATAAAGAAATGTATTTGAGAGTCAAACAAAACGAAGAGGAATTCATCGAACTTTCAAGAGGTCTGTAGCACTTATATGTTCATATGTTGGTATGATTATTTCATCTGGAAAAAGTGCAAGAAGTTGATCCATATGATTCTTGTATTTTGTACGAAAAAAGTACGCGTATGCTTGATTTTTTGGGTTTTGTGGATTAAAGGCATCGGTTTTCCAGTTTTGGTAAAATCATTTTTTGATACGTTCTATGATATCAAAAAACTCAAGTGCCTTCATTATTGATAGGAGAGTACTATAATAAGGACAAGGATTAAGAGAATC
>CAYUZH010000024.1:12293-13282 GCA_964449635.1 uncultured Candidatus Peribacteria bacterium
CAATGTTTTAAGTCATTATCTACAAGGTGTCTTTGAGCGAGGGCAAATGTTTGTTCACTACATATTTGATTTATTTCGTCACTATAGAGATTATCTATCATCTTTGAGACAATGGGGAGGAATTCTGGAAAAGAAGTTTCTGGATTATTATTGTTGTTTTCGAAGCGTTCTTTTATCGTTTTATAAGTATTCAATGGATTTTGAACCATTGAACGGATAAAAGTATGGTGTGATATACCCTCTGAAAAAGAAGGAGTCTTTACTTTCATCATATGAGAAACCAGTTCTCTATGATGTCAAAATACGAGTCCTCATTTTTCTTTTTCTAAATCAATGACTTGTTTAACTGGAATCCATTTAAGAGATGTTTTTATATCAGTTCATTCTATCTCTAAATGGTATCACTTTGTATCAACTATATGGCGAGGATCACTTGGTTCTACCATTTTTTTTACATCATCTTTATATCGATAACTTGAACTAAAAGAGTTATAGGAAAGCTTTACGGTAGTATTAGAATTTTTATCTTTTACAAAATAATATAAAGTATTTGCATCTTCAAATACACCATATTCTATTTTATCTCCACTGAGTATTTTTTCTCAGGCAACTCTCAAGGCAGCAAATGCAAAAGCTTCAATTCATAAGCTATTTTCATAATCACTATCTTGTATAAGTCCTCAAATAAGAGTTTCTCATTTTGGAAATATATCTCGTACCCCAACAAGAATTTCTTTGTTTCCTCATACTTCTCTTTCTATAAACAAATCCACTGTTGGATGTATAAGAACTCAATTTTCTACATGTTCTGTTGCAACTTTTTTTAGTTCCTCACTTTGTATAAGTATACCTATCTGATTCTTATAATTTTCTCAAAAATAAGCGAGCATATTTTTATACATTCGGTCGTGTTTTTGAGGATTATTTTTTGTTCTATGATACCAATACACTAAATAATCTGCGTGGGGGAAAAATACTTCATTGGATGG
>CAYUZH010000024.1:13292-16286 GCA_964449635.1 uncultured Candidatus Peribacteria bacterium
CAATACACTAAATAAAGGGCAGTTGAAAGATATACATTTTTATCTGTAATGACACTGTCAAAATCTCATCAGAGAAGGGAAAAAATAAGCTTTCGTGTTCCATTCTCTATGAGAGCGCTATTACTTCCATCATTATTTGATGTTTTTCTTTCATTTATTCAAATATCAACAGATTTTAGAGACATATTATTTTATAAGGTTATATTAATGTATTAATAATTAAATTATTTAATTTGTCAATTATTTTCAATCAAGTATTCATTACTGATACTTCCATCACTAAAAAGATTGATTGAATCAGAAGTTGTTTTTGTAAAACTCCAAAGAGTAATTTCTTTTTCTCAAAGCCTATATACAGGATTTCATCGATAATCTCAAGTATAGTGAGCTCAGAGATGCTTGAGTATTTCTACTTCTTTTTCCCATGAACTTGTATCACTGGCAAGCTTTCTAAAAGCGATTCGTCTGACTCTTGTTCTTGATATATTTTCAAGATAATGGTTTGTTTCTTCCAAGGAGTTATTCGCTTCGCTGACAATTCGAGAGACTTTTAAGGGGATATTTGTTGCTTCTGAGATACTTTGTAAATCAAGAACTTTTTGTTTTGTTCCCATCATCGTTTGGAAAATATTTTCATCAAAAGAGGGAAGAGAGAGTGTTGCCTTATCATACAAATGAAAAGTTGAAAGTTGTCGCAAGATCAAAAATCAGTTTGTATGAACGGAAATCCTTGTATTTGGAGTTTGTTCTCGCAAAATTTCAAGAAGTTCTTTTTGATAGTGGTAGAGAAGTGGATCCGTATCCGTTCCAGTAAATATTATCTCCTCAATAGCGTATTTCTTTACAAGAGCTATAAAATTTTCTAGATTTTTTGGAGGAAATATATCAAGATTTCAAGGGTATTTTTCTTGGAGCTTTCATCCGATACAATAGGGACAGCGAGCATTACATTTTCCCGAGAAGAGGATATTTCAAAAGTCATAGTTTTTCATAACTTTTTCTATTAATGATTAAACATTCTTTCCAATTCTCCTTTCTCGTTTCCCAAGTCATTTCATCCATCTGTTTTCATCAAGAGAGAGGAGGTGATTTTTTACTTCTCCGTTATAAAAGAGCGCGATAACTCCACTATAAAACTTTGTTCCAAGTTCGGTGAGCTGAAGTGTTCCATAGACTTCGTCATCAACCATAAACCCTTCTCTTTTTACAAACGCGACTTCATCTTGAAATGCCTCTTCGATACGAATTCAAAATATTTTTTGAAAGCTTTCTTTGTGAATTCCTCCAGAGTAAAATGATACGGCAATCATCTTTGCCATAGAGGCTTCGCGAGAGAGATGATGAACTGACTCAAGAGGAAATTCTCATCGTTCTAGTTTTTTATAATAGGGAAGTGGATGTTTTAAACTCGCTCAACGATTATACGAAAGGGTATTGTAGGGATTATAACTTTGTGCTCATTGTCCAAGCCCAAGATAAGGAATTCATCTCTCGACTCGATGGTGGAGGTAATCACTCAGTCCGTCATTTCCTGTTACTTTTGAGAAAGTATTTTTTCCATTTCTCACTTCATATCCAGCTGATTTAAGTATTTCTTTGAGAGCAAAGTACTGAGCATTTACTTCTTCAAGAGTGACATTTTGAGCTTTATCCTCTACATTGGTTCATTTATAACGCATTCGATACAGTGTAATAAATTCAGGATCAAGCGAGAGAACATGGTGAATAGAAGCACGGACATCCCCAACCGTTTGATTTGCAAATCCATACATCAAATCGATATTAAATTGTTCAAATCCTGCTCTGCGGATGTGTTCGGTCGCCTTTTTATTCCACTCAGTAGAAGTGCTTTCTCTTCCGATAGAAGCGGTTTTGATTGACTGCACCCCCATACTAATTCTACGAATTCCCATACGAAAATAATCTTGTATTTTTCCAATATCTTCTGCAGCAATTTTTGGCGTTGTTTCGATAGAAATATTCATATCACTTGGAAGAGTAAAGGCATCATCAACCTGACGAAGAATCCCTTCAATATAGTGAGTATCAACTGAGCTTGGAGTTCCTCCTCCGATATCAAATCCAAGAAGCCTCTTTGACTTTGTCTCTATGTGGTCTCGATACAGTTCAATTTCTCGGCGGAGAGCATCAAAATAGAGAGGTTCTTGTTCTCATTTGATTTTTGGGTTCATAACCGAGTATTCGCAAAAGTTACAAATCTTTTCACAAAAGGGAATATGAATATACAAACACATTTCTTCAAGTCACTTCCAAGCTTCTACGATATGGTTTTGAATTTCTTCTTCAGAAAGTTTGTAATGACTCATCGTTTTGTTATGAGCGATAGGCCAAGCCGTATTGGCAATGGTATGATGTTTTATACCTGCATCAAATACTTCACGGACATCAAATTGTTTTCTATCATTTTCGGAAGCTGTATTCCAACCAAGTGTTTTCATAATCATAAAATTATTTTCCTAAAATTTGTTCTTTTAATTGAGTATATCTTCTCGTAAAGTGTACATCATTGAGTGCTTCACGGTAATCAAATCCAAAACTTCCACGACTAAGCTGAATGACCGCTGGTGCCTGTATTCTCTTGAAAAAAGCACGTTTTTGTATTTTCCACATTTTTTCGACTTCTTCGATAAAAAGTTCTGGAGTAGGGAAGTAAGTATGTATTGGATTTTTTAAACTGAGTATTTCTTGTAATTTTCCACTTATATAAGCTTGGAGTATATCTTCTGGAGTCATCTTTTTCTCAATCGTTGCCCAGTTAAACTTTCAGAGGAATTCATAATTAAATGGATCTCCACCTCACGTATCAGGATTTTGCTTGTCTGAAAGTTCCGCCGTTGGCTTCATATCAATGATAGCATTTGGAATTATTTCTTTTCAAACCTTTTGATTGATATAACGAGCAAGTGGGCGAACCTGAAGTTCTTTGTAGAGGTCAGCTATTGGAGCTATTGCTCCAGCAACATCTCCGTAAAG
>CAYUZH010000025.1:0-621 GCA_964449635.1 uncultured Candidatus Peribacteria bacterium
TTTATAGAGTATATATTCAACCAAAATTTGTATATAAATTTCTTCAAATACATTCATATTTTAGGAGATACGGAAGTAAAACTAGGAAATGTGCAAAAACGAGTAAGTCGAGGACAAGGTGAATTGCGCAGCAAGAGAGGGTACTCTGGAGTAAGGCAAAATTTTTTTGAAGGAGCTTACGATAGAAGTAACTGAAAAAAAATTGCAGACTGAGAAGGTGAATCCCGCTCTTCGTGGGAGAGAGTCCACTCTGGAGTGCGAAGAGATACGAAGTTTTTCTGCGTTTCCTTAAATTATTATTTTTACAGTCGTATATTTTTGTATACACTCTATTATAATTGTTCTATTATTAATAAACTCACCTATGAAACTTGGAGTAAAAAACTATCTTTCCACACTACTCTTTATTTTGTTGATATATTGATTTTATAATTCTTTTTCGTATTTCACGACATTTTTTACAGCAACGTTTACTCTCCAACCATTGAAACTTTCTATACAGTCCTTAGATATATTTAAGGGAGTCATTGGACTCTATGCACTGATTCTTCCTATTTTTTACTTACAATCAGAAAATAAATCAAAGGCACTGATAGTTATAGAGTACCTTTTGAAGAAAGG
>CAYUZH010000025.1:631-15462 GCA_964449635.1 uncultured Candidatus Peribacteria bacterium
TTTCATATAAAGCAAACTCTGAAGAAAAAACTTCTTTTCTCGCTTGGGTAGTAAAAGCTTTCTGGGCACCCCTGATGATTTTTTGGTTATCGGAACATATCATCACGATGATAAATAAATGAGTCGCTCTCTACAGAATATGGCCTCTTTGGAAGATAAACTTTCTTTGATTTTTTGATGCCTACTTTTTTGTGTTCTGTTTTTCGTTTATACTCTTTGCCGATGTATTTTTTTTCACCCTCTGATACTTAATAGAATCTCCAAGACTAAAAAACACGATAAAAAGTGTCGAACCAACGCTCTTGTGATGGTTTGTCGCTCTTGCATGTTATCCACCATTTAATGGTTATGTTACTTCTCTCATTTGATGGTATAGTCAAGATTTCCCAAAGTTTGAAAATATCTCAATTCATATAGGTTTTAATGTAGCCATTCTCTTGCTTATGGGAATATACTCATGGGCATCTATCAGTCTTTGATTCAAAGCAAGTAATCTGACAAACAGAGGAATTGTCACAAAATGACCGTATAGATTTGTTCGACATCCCGCCTATATAGCAAAAAATCTTGCTTGGTGGATAGGAGGGATTCCTTTTATGATAGAAGCATTGCAAACAAATAATTATGTATTTCTTTCTTCTATCTTCTTTTGACTTATTTGATGGTCAAGTATTTATTTTCTGAGGGCATGGACAGAAGAACAACATCTTAGTAAAGATCCTGAATATCGAAAATATAAAGAACAAGTTCGCTCTAGATTTATCCCGTGAGTATTTTAGAAGAAATATTTTAAAATTTAGGATTTCAATCTAATCTCAAATAATTGCTTCATACTTCTGGGAAATTAGAGGGAAAATATGAATAATAGATTCTTGGATTCTTTAAGGGATTCCATCTCGATTTTTTAAATCAATTCATCTTATTGGAGGAATTATAAAAAAGTTTTTAGATTTTTAAGTGAAGCAACTGTTTGAGCGTCACTTAGAAAGCACAAATTTACTATTCTCACGAGCGAGTTTTGCTTCACTTAAAGACTTTTGGTATCTTTTGGTCACAAAAGTACAAGAATTATGAACGTTTGGAAAATATTTAATAGATTTTTAATTATCTAAGATTAACTTCTTTCGGAGTGAAATAGAGTTCAGTTTATTACCAAAATGACAAAAAGAAGAATTTATATAAATTCTTCTTTTTGAAACAGGATCAGTATTCGTTTTTTTAAATAATCTAACTATTTATTTTGCTACTTTTGAAGCCTTTGTATATTCATCGATAAAATCAGATACAAGAGGAGCTTATTTTCTAAAGAGTGAGGAAGCAAAACTAATTACCGTTCCAACATCAATTTGTCCATCAGAGTTATCTCTTATATATGTTCTTTTATTAAGCAAATCTTCAACTTTTCCATAGAGTGAACCATTAACAGTAAGAACATCAGAAGTTTCATCAGCTTGACGGATACTTCCACCAACTCCAGATTTTGGAATCGCTATATAGACACCATCAAGTTTTTTCACTTCTTTTTTGACGATAATATTTCCACCTTTTACAACGAATGCAATATTATCAGCGTAGGTAAGGTCTCCATTGATAACAAGATCTGCATCTTCAACTATATACGTTCTTGGACCACTAAGGTAAGAAGGGATAGAAGAGATAGAAAGATTTTGTCCTTTTACAATATAGACATTGTCCATACCATTGTATTTATAGGTAGCCGCATCAAGAGTACCAAGAGAAGTAATAATAGAAGCTGTTGTATTGGTAGCTGTTACCGCAGAAGTAGATTTTGCAATCGCTCCTGATTCTCCCTCTACTTTTGTTTTTGTAGCAGTATCTATTGTATCTTTCGCATAACTTGAAAGAGTAGAAATAGAAGTACCAACAAAGTTATTATTATCTTGAGCATTGGTAAGTTTTCCATTCGCAACATCTTTCACATTAGAAAGAGTTTGTGAGTTTTTAACAACACTTGTTCCTCCACCCGTCGTAGCGACACTTGGTTTTGCAACTCTCACATTAAGTTTTGCAGCGAAATATGCCCAGTCATAGAGTTCTCCATCATGTTCAAGAGTCGTAACAACAACATTATCACCATAGCTTGATCCAAGAGGAATATTTGCAATACTTGAAATATAATTTGGATAATTGCTAAATTTTACTGTTTGTCCTGGGTAAAAATCTCCGATATTGACACATTCTTTCGAACCATTAATCGTATTTCCAGATTTTCTCACCACACAAAGTTTATCAAAGTGAAGATCGTAACTTGAATTATTTTTTATATAAGGAACCGTTGCAAGAGCACTAAATGGATTCATTGCGTTTCAGATAATAAGACTATCTGCTGGTTGTATAAAGATTTCTCCTTCATTTGGAATCGTAATCAGACATCCTCCATTTGTATTTGGACACGTTCCTGGAGTTGTTCTAAAATCAACTTTACATTGACTATTACAGAAACTTGGGAAATTACCTACCGTTCCATCAGCACGAATCATACGTTCACATTGTTCCATTTGTCCAGAGCTATTTGGTCTTTGAAGAACTCCATCACCACAGTATGAATCACCTCAGAGAGTTACTTTTGTTGTACAAGCGGAACTTGATATGGTAGGAAGAGCAGTACTTGCACTTCAAACATAACATTTTGCTTGTTTTGTAATTTTAGAAGCGCTTGAGTAGTTACAGATTCCTGTAAATTTCATTTGAGAACCAGAATTTGGGATTGTTTGTCATTGTCCAGTAACATCAAGATCACCATCAAGATCACAATCAATACCAAAACTAATAGCACGACTATTTCCATAACACGTTACCTCTGATTGGAGTGTTGTTCCTGTCGAAGTTTTATCAGACATTTGGATTTGTATACAACTTGGTCCAGATCATCCAGAACTTGAAGAAGATGAAGAAGATGAACCTCCTCCTGTATTAAGTTTTACTTCTGTAGGATCAGTATCCGTTACTTTCGTACCACTTGTCACTCCGACTCCTTCTACATTTGCTGTATTTGTATAATTTCACTGAGTATTTGTTTTTTCACAAATATACTCAAAATATTCTCCTGGCTCAAGGATAGCATCCGTGAGACTTCCACTTCATCCAACACTAAATCATGTCCATGTTGAAGGGTACGTAGCAGGAAGAGTAACATTTCCAGCACATTTTGCTTCGATTGGGTCAGTGAGAACAATATCTTTGAGTGATTCTTGTCCTTTATTCGTAACTCTAATTTTAAAGAGAGCACTTATTCAAGCATTGACTGTTTGAGTGTCATTTCCAACAACGGCATCTAAGTCGTTTGTAGGATTAGCATCTCTTTTGTCTACATCAATGATAGGTCAATTATTGATTTTTACATCTGTCGGATCATCATCAGTTACTTTCGTCCCGCTTGTGACTCATGTTCACTCAACAACAGCTGTATTTGTATAATTAGCAGTTGTATTGGCTTTTTCACAAGTATATTCAAAGTATTCTCCTGGTTCAAGAATCGCATCTGTTCTATTTCCAGTTCACCCAGTCGTAAAGTTTGACCAAGTTGAAGGATAAGTAGAAGGAAGCGTTACATTTCCAGAACAAAGTGGAGCAACAGCATCTGTGAGTTTTATATCTTTCAGTGATTCTGGTCATACATTTGTTACTCTGATTTTAAAGACTGCTTTATTTCCAGTATTGACTGTCTGAGTATCATTTCCTATATTTTTATCAATATCATCAGGATTTGCATCTCTTTTGTCTACTTCAATAGCAGGAGCAGTACCAACATTGATTTCAGCAGGATCATGATCATCTTCATCTTCTCCAGCTTCACAAACACCATCTTTATCAGTATCACCGACTCCATCTGTTCTATTGTCAGAGTTTGGATCTACTTCTGTTCTTGGTTTTCCTCCATGACAGTCATTGTCATTGTTGGTATCTGGAGTTGAATCAACATCATTTCCATCATCATTTGATATCTCAGCCCAGTTTATAAGTTTTCCTGTAAGTACATCTATTTTTAAAGTGATTTCTATCGTTTTAGAGGCTCCAGCTACAATAGGTCAAATATTACCTGTTTTCACTTGGTTTCCACTTACCGTAGTCCAAAGAGAACTCGGCACAAGAGACATTCCAGTAGGAATATAATCCGTAACTTCAACCGTATTTGCATCTATAGTACCTTGATTCGTAACAACAATTTCATAGGTAACGATATCACCTCTTTTATAACTTGCTGCTGGATTTTTTATCTTTTTAATAAGAGCCAAGTCATAAAATGGAGTTGAAACTTTTACTTCTGTTGGATCATCATCTGCCACTTCTGTATTTGAGTAAATTCATACTCATTTAACAGCAGCCGTGTTTGTATAATTGACAGTTGTATTGTCTCTTTCACATGTATAAGAAAATGTTTCACCTGGATCAAATTTATCATCATTGTTTCCAGAAATAACATAGTTTGACCAAGTTGAAGGAACTCAAGAAGGGATTCATAGACTTCCACCACATTTTGGTTCTACTGGATCTGTGAGAACTATTTGTCTCAAAGGCTCAGTACCAGTATTAGTTACTGTGATTTTAAAAACTGCTTTTGTTCACTCTTGTACTGTTTGAGTATCATTTCCAACTACTCCATCTTTATCATTTGGAAGAGGATTTGCATCCCTTTTATCAATAGAGATAGCAGGAGTTGTACCATTTACTGTTACATGAGATTTACAACTATTTGAAGTAATAGTATCATTTACTGTACAAGTTACATTATATGTTCATGGATTTGTATATTTACATACATGAGCAGGAGAAGTAAAGTTTCCAATTCAAGAACCATTTCCAGAAAAAGTTACTCCGTTTCCACAATCTATTTTGTATGAATTTACTTTATATCCGCTACAAGTTACGGTAGAGTTCACTGGTCTTGTACCAACCGTTGGACTTACTGAAATACCACTACAAGTAGGAGTTTCAATAGGTTTACAAGTATTTTGGTCACAACCACCATTCCCATGTCCTGTTTTTGACGGATCGTTTGGATCACAAATTTCTCACTTTCCAGGTTCAAGAACTCCATCACCACACCAAGATGGTTTATAAAAAATACATTCTGAATGAGATGTGAGGCTTCCAAGTGTTCCATTATGAATACGATAATTCGCTAGAAACTTTAATCTGTATGCTGGTTTATTTCTATCAGTACCTTGTTCTGCTCGTTCAAAACGTATTCATTTTCATGGGATAGTTTCATAGAGCCTTTCATTAGCTCCTGGTCAGAAATAATGATATAGCCTTCAGGAACTTGCAGTATACCAAGTAAAAGTAGAAGGATAACGAAATAAGTTAAAGGAAGTAAACCAAGTTGTTTTAGGGTTAAGAACAGTTGTCTCGTAAGTAGTTGTATTTTCGTCCTGAAAATACACTACATTATTTGATGTATAGTTGTAAAAGTAATCGTTTGGAGCAAAAGCTTCTCAGGTATATTTAAAACCACCATCAAAACATTGATCACAGGAGTTTGCTTGTGATCCATAGTTTGAACAAGAAACTTCTGGATAGGAAGCAGCATTTACTCATGAGAAACAAATAAATGTTAAAAACAGAGTAAAAAGTATTTTTTTCATAATAGTAGATATAAGAAATTAGATTCAAAGTACATTTTCCTCTTTTACCTGAATAGGTTGAGGCTCTTCTGATGTCCCTATATTATCTCAAAAAGTTCAAACAGAACTAGCTGGAATATCAACAGAAGAATCAGAAAGTTGTTGTTTATTATTTATAATATTATTATTTTGTCAATTATTTTTTATAAAAACAATAAAAATTACAAAAATAATAACGATTCAGATTCAAAGTAAGGTATAGTTTTTTTTCATAAATATATGTTAGTATGTATTTAAAGCCCCATCGGATTAAGAGGATTAACAACTCATCAAGTAGAACCTCAGGTAGTAGTCGTTGTTGTAGTTCAAGGTCATGTTGTTAATGTTGATGTATCTTCTCATGGTTGAGTACCTATTTTTCATCCACCTCCTCATCCAAATCCTGAAAATCAAGTAGGAACAGGAATAAACACAGGGATAGAACGTGACATTTCAAGAACAGTATTAATATCCTCAATATTTGGAAGCACGTTTGTACAAGCTCCTCTAAAATATACTTTTTGTCCATTTAATTCCATAACTGCAATTGTATCTATAGGATTAATCCCATTAAATTGTTGGTTTTTCTGGCGTCCAGTATTACTAAGAATAGATCTTTGGATAGTTTTTCTTTCATTATTATTAAGCCATCTCGTATTTTGAAATGCTACAAGAAATTCATCTGGTTTAAAAGAAATACCTGTATGAAAATTTACTCATCTCATAAGATTTGCGAGCATACTATATTTATCACCCGGAATAATAGTATTTGCCATCTTTTGAAGCATATCTCAAAGAGTAGCTGGGTTAAGATTTTTCGGAAGTGCTGGAGCGTATGACTGAGTACTTGAAAGCTTCATTTCACCTCTTTTAAATCCTTTATGTGGTTCAGGTTTTCCATACGTCGCATCAAGAATTGCCTGAATAGTTCCAGTTTCTCTTTCGTATCTTTTTCTATCAAAACCTTTTCATTCAATTTTATCTTTTTTCGCTTTTAAATCACGAATAGCTTTCAAAGAATCTGCTAAAGAGTCAAGAATATTATTTGCAGATCAAGTAGGGTATTTTTTATAGTATTCCTCTGTAGCTATTTGAACAATTTGAGTGAGAATAAACTCAGCCTCATCAAGATTTCTTGCTTTTTCAAATTGATCAATCAAAGCATTCATTTGTTTCTTTTGTGAATTTCAAAAAATATCAGCAATTATATCAAAAAGGAAGAAGTCAGAACTGAGTATTTTCTTAACATCAGCACGAATATTATTTGGGAGAAGGTTTTTTCCTCTCATAGCTTTTCCAACAGCTTCAACATCTCTTGATGTCGTTCTTGGATCCATAAGAACATCTCTTCTTTTTGAAGTAATATCCCCTTTTCTTCCCATAAGTTCAAGAATCTTTTTCATTTCAGGTCACTTTTTATAATCTCTTGAAACATTGATTCAAAGAATTTCAAGAGCCACACTTGCTCCTCATGATAAAACTCAAGATACAACTGCGATAAGAGCCATTCTGATAAGACCATCGGTAACTTTACTATTATCAAGTCCAAGGGAAGCTCCATATGCTTTAATACGGTCTTCTGACATACCAAGCTCTCAAGCAAGTCTTCTTGAATCTGGATTACTAAGTTGCCATACAATACCTACGATTCCATTTGTATTACTAATCATTTCTTCTCTTTGCCCATATGTTCTATTATGAGCATCAAGGAAAAAATTTACTGTTTCTAAATCTTTTACAACTTCACTCGCGAGACGACTTGGATTATTAGTTACTCTTGGAGCAACATTTGGTTTTCTCACTGGAATATCTGAAACTCCCAAAGCTGGTGCTTGAGCAGGTCTTCTTTGAGGTTTTGGAGTAGAAACTGGAGCTTCAGGTGCTGCTGCAATTCTTTGTTTTGTTGTTGCTGCTTCTTCAGCACGAGTGATAAGTACTTGTGTTACTTCTTGTGGATTTGTATTTGCAGAAATATTTCCTCTTAAGTCTGCTGATGCAAGAAATTTTTTAATAGCATCTTCTGTTCCTTGTCCAAAAATACCATCATCTTTACCAGTGTAGAGTCAAAGAGTGGTAAGAGCAATTTGAAGACTTCTCGTTGCCTTTTTTTCAACATCAGAAATCTCTGGAAGTTTTCCATCAGTTCATTTATGAACTCTTTTTGCAACAATGGCTGAAGGAGCTTCTGTTTTCTCTGTTACTTGTGGTTTTGGTTGAGAAACAGGAGTTGCTTTAGTAAGTTGAGCATCTTTTAACTCTCTGATTCTCTTGACTGATACTTCTTCTGGATTATTTCAAAGTGAATTTGTAGGATTTGCTTCATTATATCTTTTGATAGCTGCTACCGTTTCATCTCCATATTTAATTTTTGTATTTGTATATTTTGCATCAAGGTATCCATTTTCTATAAGAAATGTTTTTAATTCAGCAAGTTCTGGATTTACACTCTCAGCCATACCTTTCGCAAGTTTTTTGTCAGAAACTACTTCTGGAGTATTTTTTTGTCTTTCAGGCATTTGTATAAGTTCTTGAGATATTTCTGATATCTTTTCTTTTGCCCAAATAGTTTTTACAAGACTAAAAATCTCTTCTGCTCTTTTTTTCTCAGATTCATTTGTAATACTTGAGAAATCAATTTTATCAGATTCTTTATTAGTAAATTTATCAAGAAAATTTTTTATTTCACTTCTTTCTTTGAATCCTAGTTTAGAAGGATCTTTTTGTTTTAGTAAATTTAAAGTATTCTCTGTGAGAGTTTTTGTCTCTTTATTTTGATCAAGAGAAGAAGTCCCCTCTAGTCATTGTTGTTGTAAAGACGTAAGTCTATAACTTTCTCTATTTGTGTGTAACATACTATAAATATTTAAAAAATAATGTGTTTTTGTTTTAGTTATTTGCTCGGGCAACGACGCCTGCAGGGTTTCCTCGTCGCTCGAATAAATAACTTTTTGTCGCCTTTTTTGGCTAACATACGTATACTAACATACTTGAAAATATTTTGCAAAAGTGGAGATAGAGCCATGTTTAAAAATAGATTGACATTTATATTTTTTATGAAAAAACCCTTCGCATTTCTACGAAGGGTTTTTTATTTGATAAAAATTGATTGTTATGCTTTTTTTCTAAAAAGAATGAGTCCAGTACCGATAAGCATCGCTACAAGAAGAAGAATAATATGTTCTGGTCCTGTCTTTGGAAGCTCTACTGGTTTTTTTGGTTGTTCTGGAGTAACAGGAGTTTCTGGAGTAACTACTTTTTTTGCGTCTGATTTAAACACCACACACTCTCTATGTTCTGTGTCATCAAGAGTTTGTTTTCCATCAGCGAGAATACTATGGGCTTTAAAAGGATATACAAGAAGTCCAATATTTGAACCTGCTGGAGCTGTATTTTTTTGAAGTTTATATGCATACCCGAGTTTTGATTTTAACCAAACAATACTTTGACCTGCTTTTAATACATACCCTTCATCTTTCTGGCTAAACAAACTGTTAAATTCTTGAGTATATTCCCAAAATCCTTCAGAACCAGGAACTTGTTCCCAACTAACATTTCCTTCAGAAAGATTTACCATGAATGGCATTTTTTGTTCTTCTTTGAAAACGATTTGATCATTTGTTGTAGGATTATCCCATTTATCAGTAAGAAGCCCTATATTATCTCCCTCTGCTTTTGATTCTCCTTCAAAACATTGATTACAACTATTTGCTTCAAATGCTGCATCAGAAGTACATTGGATTTCTTTATAATCAGCAAAAGCTGAAGAAAAACTAAGGACAATTCAAGTTGCAAGAGCAAAAACAACCTTTTTATTCATAAGAGTACTTTAATTAATATTTAAAATATGAGCACATATTACAAGAAGTCGTCAATGTGTCAAAGATAAGAGTGGCTTTTTTATGCTTTTTATCTTTACTTTTTTAACAATTTATTCACAAATAATTGTTGAAAGATTCCAAAAAGAGTAGATATTCACCAATATATTCAAACTCATGCAAACAATGAATAGGTAAAAAATCAAACCATAACAGGCATACCGTACAGCATAAATTTATTGAGAACTGCTGGGTCTGGCATAAAACTTTGAAAATCAGTCGCTACTGTTTCTTTCTTTGCGAGTTCCTTTTGATGAGGGTTTAAAACAAGAGAGAGTTTCACCTGAATATATTGAACCACTCAAACAAGGATTCAAAGAATAACTCAAGTAACTCAACCTGCTTTTACTAAATCAAGCCCATAAAAATACGTTTTAATTTGATCGACTGAAAAACCTTGTAAGAACGAATAAAGGTAAAATGTATTCACTGGATCAGATATCGTAGAAATAACATTATAAATAACTAAAAGTATTGGCATCTGAATAATCAGAAATCCACAAGACCCCATAGGATTTACTTTTTCACTACTATAAAGCTTCATAAGTTCGAGTCAAAGTGCTTGAGAATCTCATTTATGCTTTTCTTGAAGTGCCTTTATCTTTGGTTGGACTTTTTGAAGCTTTTGTTGAGAAACAAGCATTTTATGTTGAGGCCAAAGAAGAACTATACGAATAAGGATAGTAACAACAATAATAGCGATTCAAAGAGAATAAGAAAAAATTTCTATAAGATAAATCGTCAAATTATAAATTGGAGCATAAAATAAGTAGGTAAATAACTTAGAAAATGTCCCTTTGTTTCAAACTTCAAATGGTGCTACGTATTTTTTCCCCTCAACTTGAAGTTCAAAGACATAGTTTCCTGTCTGAGAAAAAAGAGAAAAATAAGGGGAAAGAGAAAGCGTTTCTTTTCAAAGTGATGGAACCGTAAGTGTTTTACAAAATTCCTGTGGGAGAGGAAGAATACTTCCATTTTGATTCAACGTTATATTTTTACAAGTATCTATTACGATACCTGAAGAGGTTTTATTTTCAATAGCAAGTTGAGCTGAAACGGGAAGAGAATAACTACTTTTCGACATTGAAAAAAGTATACTTCCTGTTTCGACTACTTTTTTATCTGACTTTTGTAATATGTTAAATATCAAAAAAGAAAGGAGGAGAACAATAAGAAGATTTAATATTTTATCTTTCATAGAGGCGTTAAACAATTATAAAATTACTTGAACTTCTTTTGAAAAAGAGGTTCTATTTTTTTAAGAAGAAATTGTATATCTCAAGCGAAATCTCTTATACTCTTTTCGCTGTTTTTATCAAGAAATTTTTCTTTTTTTACAACAAAGACAATATCGTATCCAATTTGGGAGAGGGAGAGAGTAGTTTTTTTTAGAAGATTATAAAAATACCTTCTAAAAAAGTTTCTGACAACATTTGTCGGAACACTCTTTGCTGACAAAACAATTCAAAATCTATGAAATCAGACCGTATTCATAGAATAATTCAAAACAAGACCATATGAAAAAAAAGGTTTTCATCTGTGTAAAACCTTTTTTAATTCTTTTTCTTTTAGTCTGAATTTTTTAGAAATCATTTCTGTAAAATTTACCCTACATAGTTACCTTTTCCATCAAAAGGAGATTTTCTTGCGGTACCACCAGCAATAATATGAAGACGTGCTTTCCCGTTTACTTCTTGGTATCTTTTTGGATAACTTACCGTAAGGTTATGTCTTCCTTTTCTTCTTCTATTTTGAAGTACTTTTCTTCCGTTAGCAGTACTACTTCTTCTGAGGAAACCGTGGATTCTCAGTCTTTTTCTTTTTTTGAGTTTAGCGAGCATGATTCGTACATTTATTTTTTAAAAGCTTGCAAATTTTATTTTAATTATTGTAATTGTCAAAAGTTTTTTATAAGAAAGAATAATAAAAAACTATTTTTATATATCTCCTATGGTTGTTCCTTCTGTATTACCAAGAATAGCTCGTAAAATAGCCCCCTCTTTATAAAGATTTACCACCTTGAGTCGAAGCTTTCCATCCTTTGCAAGAGCAATTGCTGTCTGATCCATAACACGGATATCATTTTTTATAACCTGTTCATAGGAAGCATATGGTATCAGTTGTGCATCTTCGTATTTTTTTGGATCTTTATCATACACTCCATCGACTTTTGTTGCTTTAATCATCATATCACACTCAAGTTCAAGAGCACGAAGGATTCAAGCAGAATCAGTTGTAAAATATGGATTTCCTGTCCCAGCGACACAAATAACAATTCTTCCTTTTTCCATATGTCTTTCTCCTCTTCTCTTTATGTATTTTTCACCAACTTCTGGTATATCAAGAGCACACATAAGACGAGTTTCAAGACCTATTGATTCAAGGGCGTCTTGCATCGCTACTCCATTCATAACGGTTGCGAGCATCCCCATATAATCAGCTGCTGTTCTATCCATACCATTTGCAGCTGCAGCAACTCATCTAAAGATATTTCCTCATCATAGCACGAGTCAAATCTCTATATTGTTTTCTTGAATTTCTTTAATTTGTAACGCCAGTTTCTTTAAGAATTTTGGATCAATTCAATGATCTCTTTCTCATTCAAGAGCTTCTCAAGAAATCTTTATAAGAACACGTTTTTTTCTTTCATCTTTTATCATAGATATATTTTTTTCAAAAAGTAAATTTCCCCTATTATAGAAACTTTTAAAAAAATTCTACTTTTTGTAGAATTTTTATTTTGCCATATCCTTAAAAAGCAACTGAACAACATCATCAACTCACTTTTGCTCTTGAGATTTAAATTCACTATTAATAACTTCAAGAGTATCTTTTGAACCGCTTCCAGAAGCAAGAAAATAGGTTCCATAGAGTTGATTGTATGAATCTATAATATGTGTTTCATATACAAATTTATTTTCTCCATCAAGACGAACGACATTCACTCGTAAACTTTTACCAGAAACAATATCTCGACACGTGTTCCAATACGTATATCCGTACTTTTTTACAAGAAAATCGGTTAAAGATTGAGAATCAGCACAAGAGAGAGTAGAAACAGATTCTCTTTTCACTTCAAGTCATTTGAGTTGTGAATAGGTAAATGTTTCATCGCTTATAAAAATAGGTTCTCCATAAGTGGTAGATTTTGGAAGAGAAGTGAGGATTTCAGTTGAATTTTGAACGACTCCAGATGATGATAAAGAAGCATTTTCTGGAATATTTACTATCATTTTTGTTTCAGAAATGGTTCCACTTGCATACGCAACAAAGGTATACTCATTCATCCCATAATCAAGGACACGAAACTTCGAGGATGCTATATATTTAAAGGTAGTATCTCCTTTTTTAAAGTTTTTCAGAGTATATTGGTCACTTGGATAAGAAGAAGTTGGATTTTTAAAATTCACAATAATTTTTTCAACCTCAGGATTAAGAACATTCCCCGTTATTTGAACTTCTTCCGGTGAAATATTTGATGCATCAATAGAATCGAGACTCAAGAAATCTCATACTTTTGAGTCTTCTATATCAACCGCAGGAAGAGTATCTTCTGTATACGATTCCAAAATCTCTCAGCTTCATCAAAGCATTTCTTGTTTTGCTTTTTCAACATCACTCTGATTTGGTCAACATGATGCAAGAAAGAGAAAGGAAAGGGTAAAAAGAATATATTTTTTCATAAAGAGAGTTTTAAGATATGACTAGTATATACAAAAAAAATAACTGGTAAAGAAAGATTCATTTTTAGAGAATCAAAGTCTTCATATTTCAAGTTTTTATCTTCATAAATAATTCCTTGGATTAATCCTTTTGTTATTGTTGGAGTTTTCGTAATTGAAAAAAGTTATCGTTTTCGTCACTTCTAAATTATTGAACTTATCTACTGAATAGTAGTTAAGAATATAGTTGTTTGTTGTTGTTCCTGTATTGGTAAAGGTTATACTTCCGGTATACGTAAGGATTGAGCCTGTATTGATGGAGTAGTATGTTTTCTCTACTCAGAGCTACCGTTGGTATTATCTACTGCATTAAGGTTTATTGTTACAGTATCATAATAGCTTCCCGTTGAATTTGGAACAAGAGTTCAGGTAAGAGTTACTGTAGTCGTTGGAGGAGGAAAAATTATTTTTTAGAAGGATTGAAAATAGTTCTTGGAAATAATTTTTTTGTCTAGGATTATTTTGTAAATTTTTCACAGTTAGATGAAATAATATTTTCAAATGCTCTTCTGTTTATATCAAAACATTCTCCATTTTGTCATCAAATACATCAGTTTGAGTAAGGAATATCATACTTCGGATATACATAGAAGTTATGAAGGTAGTATAATTTATATGTTATAGAGTATAATTTAAATCAGAATGTATATAATACTCTATCTTTTGATATATAATTTCTTATATAGTAGCAGTTTCTTAATGGTTTTATATTAGAATTATATATAGTATTAAAATCTTTTAAATATAAAAACTGTTTATCTTCTCTACTCAAATCTTTCAGTATATACTGGACTTTCTTCAATTGTTTAAAATTATAAATATCAGTACTGATATTTATAATTTCCAAAGTTATAAATATTGAAAAGATTAATAGTATTCATCGTAAAATTAGCTTTCTTGTTTTATTAGACATTTTCATATTGGATTATTTTTAAAATATAAATTTATAAACAACAAATACCGAAGAACTAGAGTTATTTTATTTTATATTCTACTCTATTTTGTTTTTATTTCTATCTTTATCCTTAACTTTGAAGATACTTTCTCTTTTGATTCTGTTTTAGTTTGTTTGTTTTTTTGTATCGTCTGCTTTTCATCTTCTCTATAAAATCGAGTTGAGTAGAGGTTTTTTCATCACTTTTTAATAACCTTTGTTTGTGAGGTTCATGAGGTTTGAGAATTTTTGGAGGTTTGAGGTTTCGGTGTAAGGGTTCCTGTTTGGGTTGTATGTACTGGTTGGTATACTTCTATATTCTTTACTCATTGTTGAGTACTCTCTCGTTGTTTCGCACTTCATCATCACCATCATCCTCATCAAGAATTTTGAGTTTGGGATATTTGAGGGTGAAGAAGGGTATATATTTTCTTCTCTGTTCATTCGTGATACATACTTGGAAGGATTATTCAAGTATCATACGTACCATCATTATTGGTATCTATTTGATAATTGAGAGCATCAGGAGTATTTTGTGTGACTTTATTCCAATCTATACTATATTGTTGAGGTTGAGGAGTAACATTTGCACCATCTATATACACGGTTCCAGTATTCGTCGTTCCGTAATCATGGAAGTTATCTACGAGCAGTGAGTAGGTTCAGGTTTTAGAGT
>CAYUZH010000026.1:0-15312 GCA_964449635.1 uncultured Candidatus Peribacteria bacterium
GCTTTGAATAGATACTGTAAAAGAGATTGATATCAATGGTCTCAAGAAACTACGTTCTGAACGTCCTGATTTAGATGGGTATTATAGCACTATTTTTTTAAATATTCCTCTTTCTGCTCTGCCATCAAGAATAGAAACAAGAGGAGTATTTATGAGTGATCAAGAACTAAAAAGACGTCTCGTAAGTGCTCAAATAGAGGAAGAAGAGATTGCCGCTGTTTGTGATTATCAGATTGATGCAACGCTTCCTCCAGAAGAAGTCCTTCATGTTTTTTTAGAAATTGTGCAACGAAAAAATTTGGCTCAATAATTTTAATATTCTGTTTTTATGTACTTTCATATTATTACTCTCTTTCCTGAAGCTTTTTGAAGTTTTCTTTCTCAGAGTATTATCTGAAATGCAAAGGAAAAGTGATTATTTGATGTTACTTTTTATGATTTAAAACAGTACGTTGATGGGAAATATGAACGTGTTGATGATAAGGCGTATGGTATGCATGGACAAGTTCTTCGCCCTGATATTCTTGCGAAACCGCTTGATGAAATACTTAAAAAAACTGGAAAAAATATACCAATTGTTTACTTTTCTCCTCGAGGGAAGAAACTTACTCAGTCTTGAATTGAAAAAATAGCGCACCATACAAAACAACATGATATAGTTCTTATCTGTGGGCATTATGAGTGAATAGATGAGAGAATTATAGACAAGTATGTAACCAAAATGATTTCTATAGGAGATTATGTTCTCTCTGGTTGAGAGCTTCCGGCTCAGGTGTTCATTGATGCTCTCGTTCGCCATATTCCTCTTGTTTTATGAAATGAACAAAGTCTTTTAGAAGAAAGTTTTTCTAAAAAATTATCTCGCAAAAAAGAGTATCCTGTGTATACTCGTCCTCGTGTTTTCGAATGACAATTTGTTCCTTCTGTTCTTGTTTCTTGAAATCATAAAGAAATAGAAAAATGGAAGCAAAAAAACCTTACATAATCTTTACTTTTAATTGATATCTATGCAACAAATCGAAATTTTTCTCCAGTATCTTTCTTCTATAAATTTTAAAATGTATGTAGATTATTTTATAAAGGGGATTACTCTTGAATCTTTTTTGAAGTTTTTGGTTTTGTACTTTTTTATTGTCTGGATATCTATTATTGTTTGGGTGTACAAAGATATAACTAATAGAACTAATAGCGTTCTTTATCAAATTTTTGCTCTGTTTCTTGTTCTTCTTTTTACTCCTTTTGGTGTTTTTGTTTATCTTTTGATACGTCCAGTACGTACAGTTACCGAAAAATACTACGAAGAAATTGAACAAAATCTCGATATCCTTTCTGAAGCGATTGCTCATACGGTTATTCCTTGTCCTGGGTGTGAAAAGGAAATTAATTCACACTACTCATTTTGTCCACACTGTGATTTTTCTTTATATAGTCCTTGTAAATGATGCGGAAAATCTGTTTTTTTTGATTGGAATAGCTGTCCACACTGTGGAAAAAAGAATAAAAAGAAAGCTCCTGATGATAAGCATGAAGAAGTATCTGAATCTAAAAAAAAGAAAGAAACATCAAAAGAATAAAAAAAGACCTGTAATTGCAGGTCTTTTTTTATTAATATTATTCAAAAAATGTATCAATGAGTTTTTTGTATGCCATTCTTTGTCTGAGTTCTTCGTAGTATCTTTGTCCAGGGATGTAGAGCTCAGTAAGTCTTTTCTTTACTTCTTCGTTCTCAAATCGTTTCATAATTTTCTCAACTTCTGATTTCATCTCTTCATCACTCACTTCTGTTTTCTCAAGTTCTATGAGTTTATGAAGTACAAGCTCTCCAAAGAGTCTTTTTTCAGCAATTGGTTTTACTTGTTTTTCTTTGTATTCTTCTTCTGACATTTTGAGTGATTCTAAATAGTCAGACATTTTTATTTGGTCTCTTTTCAGATTTTCTTTTATTTCTCAAAATACGTTTTCAATTTGTTTTTCAAGCATCGCATCACCGAAATCAATGGTTGTTACTTGTTTTAGTTCTTCCATAAGTTTGTTTTCATCTTCAAGACGAGCATTATTATCTTTTGTATCAAGGATTTCTTCTTTTACAAGTTCTCTAAATTCGTTTAAACCGAGATCTTTTCCTCTTAAATCTTTGATAAACTCAGGAGTAAATTCAGGTTTAATAGATTGTTCTACTTGGTGAATTGTAACGGTAAATTTTGTCTTTTTCCCAGCAAAGTCAGCATTGTGATAATCTTTTGGAAATGTAATATCGAGTTCAACTTCTTCTCCAGATTTTTTTCAAATAAGTCCTTCTTCAAATCCTGGAACGAGGAGGTGAGAACCAATGACAAGAGGGTATCCTTTCATTTTTGTTGCCTCAAGAATATCTCATTTTTCATTTTTTCCTTCGGTATCAACCGTTACTCTATCTCACTCTTGTATAGTATAATCATCTCCTGCTTTTTCAAAACGAGTAAAACGAGTTTGAATATCAGAAAGTGCTTGATCGACTTCTTTCTCTTCCACTGAAACAGGAGTTTTTTTGAGTTTTATAGCTTTATATTTTTTTCCTACTTCTATCTCTGGGAAGGTTTCTACCTCAAGAACTATTTTTATTGGATCTTGAGAAGTAACTTCTTTAATAACTGCTTGTGCAACAGGAAGAATTTTCTCTTTTTTAAGGGCTTCTTGATAAAATGCGTCTATAGAATACTCTATAGCCATTTGGTTAATATATTCGTCCCCATATGTTTTTACAATAATCTCATCTGGAATATTTGCTCATTTTCTGAATCATTTTATATTTGCTTTGCTTCTGATGTTTTCAATAGCTTGTGTTCTAAAACGTGCTACTTTATCAGCTCATTCTTCAATAGTAAGCTCGACGATTGATTTTGGTAGATTTTTTCTTGTTATTTTCATGGGTTCTATTTTACGGTTAAATGATTAAAAACGCTTTGGATTATAGTTTCTTTTCTTTCTTTTTCAATTTTTATTGATAAGTTCACATTTCATAGTCAAATTCTTCTATTTCTGGATTATATTGATAGATAATTCAGTAGTCTTTGTATTGTTGAAAATCTGTGGGAAGAAAATCTATAAACCCTTCATCAAAAAGTACTTTTGCGTCTCTAGCATTTTTTCCATTGTTTTTCTCCTTAAATTTTTCATTTCATCTATCTATGTACATAAGGTTAATTTCTCTGACGGCTTTATTCGCATAGTTTCAACAGGTGGTATCTGATAGTTTTGTCTCTTCCTTTTCATCGAATTTTCAAAATACTTCTCCACGAACTCTCTGTACCTCTTTTATTACTTCTCAGGTAAGGGTTATTTTATTTTGTTCTAATCCTTTCATAAGGTTTTCAAGTCCAAATACGAATTCATGACATATGGTATTATCCTTTTCAAAGCTTTTTGCAAGATTGAGAAACATAAATAGAGATTTTTCTCTCTCTCATCATTTTCCTTGCATAATAGCAGCCATTATTTTTGCTCATTCTAGAGCATCAACATGAGTACTTGCCACTCTATAATACCAAGAAGCTGTTAAAGGATCGTGTTTGTAAAAGTAGTAGATAAATGCGAGGTAAAACGGAATTTCATAGGATTTACAAGTATCTTTATAGTACTCCTCTGTCCAAAGTTTATAAAGGTTATATTCTTTTTGTATTTCTTTTACTTTTTTTTGATTACAAAAGTTCTTTATTCATAAGAGTCAAAGTTTTTCTCATTCTCTCAAGTTTCTTTTTTGTTCAGAAGAATCGGCTTTTTCGTAATTTTCATTAAAACTTGGAAGAAGAAGTTGTCCTATAATATATGGATGTTCAAAATAGGGGTTGAGTCATGTTACGAGTTCCAGTACCTTGTAAAGATATTTTTTGTATTCAGCTCAAATAGCATTTCATCAGATATATTGGATTGTTTGTAGCCAGTACCAGTCTGCTTTTACATTTTGGAATCAAAAACTCGTTGCTTTTGCCACTGTTATGTTTGGGAGTCATTCAGGATGTTCAACACGATTTTTTTGTATATCTCTATGAAAGCTATAATTATATCCTGTCATAAAGTAAAAAAGACTATACAGTCATAGTATACATACTCCGATAATGCTATTTGTAATATATTTTTTTTTCATAGTTAACATGTTTTGGAAGCAAAATGAACGATGCAAATCGTTCATTTTTTTAAATATCATTTGAATCTGCATCGATGGTTATCTTTTCATCTTTTTTGCAGATATACAGCCTTCTTTCCTCTCATTCGCCCATACTTTTTGTATATATTTTTGGATTATTTAATCCCGATACGTAAGCATGTACTTTTTTTCTTTCGTATGAGCTGAGATATGGAAGTTTATAATCACCTCCATTTTTTTTCACATAGTCTATTTTACTATTTATCATTTCAATGAGTTTTTGTTCTTTCGCTTGAAGGTAATCATTGATCTCAAGGTGTATAATGATACTTTTCCCAAGATTTCTTGATATAATAAGTTTTAAAAGAGCAGTAATATCATCCAAATTCTTTCCTTTTTGTCAGATAAGTATTCAAGAGTCTGGAGATTGAATTCAAACAGAAAATATATTCTCTGTTTCTTCTTTCACTTGTACTTCAGAAAAGTCTATTTGAAGTTTTTGAAAAAAGTTCGTTACTAATTGTTCTATAGTTGCAATCACAGGTCTCGTTTTTAGTTTTAAACAGTCAGAAGATTAATAAAAAAACTCTTTTTTACAAGTTTTTTATTAGGGAGTTTCTTTTGCTTCTATTTATCTCATTCTTGATGAATGGTTTGTTTTCTTAAAAAACTACATATTTTTTGACTTTTAAGCAAAAAAACTTATATTTCAGCTGCTATTTTTGTTCCTAATCACTATTTTTTCATGACCGCTGCAAAAAATCACATTGATGATTATTATCTCCAGATTAATCAAGATTCTGAATCTCAGACAGAAGATTCTTCAAAAAAGAAACTGAAATTAAAACCAAAAATAAAATGAGTTGTAGAAACAGTTCCTCCTCAAAAAGAAGAGGAAATTGAAGTAAAGCCATCAAAACTAAAAGTTCGTTTGAAGCAGGATATTCAAGTTGTTAAAGAAGAGGTAATTACTCCTGTTATTGATGTTCCTCAGATAGATGACGAAGAAGGGTTTACGGACTCTATAGAAGAAGAAATTGCTCCGGTTATTTCTCCAAAGACGGAAGCTTTTTTGAAACTTAACGATAAGAAGTTAAAGCCAGCTTTTGTTCAGAAAATAGAAGTACTGCCAAAACCTCAAAATCGTCTTACGCTTCCAAATTCAAACAATGATGTAGATGATACAAAAAAGCCTTTTTCTTTTCGTCAGAGTGATAATGCAAAAGGTGTTTTTAAGGCAAAACCAACTACTCAATTAAAAGAGAAGAAATGGAGTGATGAAGATAATAAACAAAAGAAATCAAAACTTTCTCCTTTTGATGCAAAAAGATGAAAAGGAAGAATATCTTTTGATGATGAAGATACTACTTTTCGTCGTTCAAATAAAGTAGTAAAAAAGAAAGAAGAAAAGAAGGTTGAAGATATAAAACAAAATCTTACTTCTCGTGTTTGAGAAACAGTCCAAATTCCAGATGTACTTACTCTTAAAGAGTTTTCTGAAAAAATAGGGATTGGACTTTCCCCACTTATCGCAGAATTTATGAAGAATGGGATGCTTGTGAATATTAACTCAAAAGTTGATTTTGAGACAGCATCTATTATTGCAGAATCATTTGAAGTAAAAACAGAGAGATTACGAGATAAAGCTTTGAGTATAGACGATGTTATGAATAAAAATATTCAGACACTTCTTGCGGAAGATGATTCAACAAAACTGGTATCAAGACCTGCTGTTATTAGTATCATGTGACATGTTGATCACGGAAAAACTTCGCTTCTTGATTATATACGACAAGCAAAAGTAGCGAGTTGAGAAGCTGGATGAATTACTCAAAGTATCGGAGCCTATCAAGTGGTTCATAAAGATCAAAAAATCACCTTTCTTGATACTCCTGGTCATGAGGCATTTACGGTTATGAGAGCGAGGTGAGCGAGATCAACTGATATCGCTATTCTCGTTGTTGCGGCTGATGAATGAGTAAAACCACAAACCATAGAAAGTATTAATCATGCAAAAGAAGCTCAGATTCCTGTTATTGTTGCTGTCAATAAAATGGATAAAGAGGGAGCAAACCCAGATCTTGTAAAATCTCAAATCTCAGAACATGGACTTGTTCCTGAAGAATGGTGATGAGAGACTCCTTTTATTCCAGTTTCTGCGAAGACATGATTTTGAATTGATGATTTACTAGAAGTTATTCTCCTTATGTCTGAGATGAAAAACTTAAAAGCGAATCCGGATCGTCTTGGTATTGGAACAGTTATTGAATCACATCTTGATAATAACCTTGGTCCAGTTGCAACCGTCCTTATCAATACTGGAAAATTTCATATGGGTGATAATATCGTTTGTAACGATTCGTTTTGAAAAGTAAAAATACTAAAAGATCATACAAAAAAATGAATTAAAGTTTGAAATCCTTGAGATCCTATTCTTATTATTGGACTTTCTCGAGTAGTTGAAGGAGGTGATATTATACAAGTTACTTCTGATAGTGAAACCGCTCGTCAAAAAGCACAAGAATACGCTGAGATTATTTCTCAAGTAAAAACACATAGTATGACTTGACTTGAGACGATTATGTCACGTATCCAGTCTTGAAATTTGAAACAATTAAAAATAGTGGTGAAGGCTGATACAAATGGAAGTCTTGAGGCTATTAAATGAGCTCTTGCAAAACTTTCTACTGAAGAAACACAGGTTCAAGTTATTCACTCATGAGTTGGAAATATTACAGAAGGTGATGTTATTATGTGTCAAGGAAGTTCAGCCATCCTTATATGATTCAGAGCCTGAATGTGATCAAATGCAAAACTGATTCTTCAAGATTCTGGAGTTGAATATATATCAAGCGAAGTTATTTACCATATCACTGAAAGAATTGAAAAAATTGTGAGTGGAATGCTTGATCCAAAGGAAGTGGAAGTACAACTTTGAAAAGCTGTTGTTGGTTGAATTTTCTATACATCGAAAGAATTTAGTGTTGTTGGTTTAAAAATTAAAGATGAATCTACTGTTGAAAGTAAAGCAAAAGTCCGTATCATTCGTAATGAAAAAATGGTATGACATGCTGATATTATGTCATTGAAACAATGAATCGAAGAAGTACAAAAATTTGAAGGGCCAGGTGAATGTGGTATAAAAATCAAATGAAACCATCAAATAGAAATTGGAGATATGCTTGAAATATATAAAATACAGATACTCAATAAAAGATAATATTTACTCTTTACTTTCTCTTTATGTCATTTCTTGATGGTCTTAAAATGCTTGAAACTCTTTCTCCTGAAGATAAGGCAGAACTAGAAAATTTTTGCCAAGAGAGAGATTAAAAAATGAGAAATTCTCTTTAGTGAATGAGATGAAGCCAATTCTATGTATATATTAAAATCTGGGTCAATAGGTATTTATAAAGAGATGCAGTGAAAACAAGTGTATTTTTGAACGGTTCATGCCGAGGAGATTCTTTGAGAAATAGCACTCTTTTATAATAATGGTATTCGTATGGCAACGGCTATTGCGATGGAGGATACTCTTTTTATAACGCTTCTTTCTTTTTCTGTGAAAACTCTTACCCTTCAACACCCTGATCTCCTTGATAAAATTCAGAAGATTATTGATGAGAGAATGACGTTCAATAAAGTATTAGAAAGTAAAGTCAGAGAATCAGAATCGTAAAGTCTTACCTTTTTCTTACTATAATCTGTTATTCTATATAAGTACTTCAAAGAGAGGTACTTATTTTTTATATTTTAATTTGATTCTTTATCTTACATGGAAAGGATTCTTTGGTTTTTACCATTATTATAGAACTTAACTTTCCTTTACAGATAAAGAAAAATAGAAATCTTTTGAATCTGCACCCGCTATTCTTTAGAACGAACATTATTTTTTAAAACGAATACTATGAAAACACAAAATAAAATAATTGCTACCATTCTTGCTACATCTTTTCTTTGAATCTCAACACTTTCATTTGTAAATGCGGCTACTGGCTCCTCTTCATGAGTAACAAAATCCCAAATTCAAGAACTTATCGCAAAACAAAAAGCAGGGACAACTCTTACTGATGCTGAGAAAAAAAATCTTGAATCAAGTAGGCCAAATTTCGGAGGAAAAGGACATAGAGGATGAAGAGGATGAGAAGGTGGATTTGGATGACCAGAAACACAACTTACAGACAGTGAAAAAACAACTCTAGAATCAATGACTGGTGCTCAAAAACAAGCATTTTTTGAGAAAAAGAGACTAGAACAAGAGACAAAAATGGAGGCAAGAGAAATAGTTATTGACAAAAAACTCAATGATCAGCCTCTTACAGATGCTGAAAAGCTTATTCTTGAAGATATTAAAAAAGAAAGAACTGCTATGAAAGCTCTCAAAGAAAAAAGAAAGGCTGAAATGGAAGTTATGAAACCAATACTTGATAAAAAAAGAGTTGGAACAACTCTTACAGCTGATGAGCAAGCAAAACTTGATGCTTTTGAAGCGAGTCATCCAAAACTGGGTGAAAAATGACCAAGATGACATGATAATATGTCAAAATGAGATCGTTTTTCTTCTCAGAGTGGATTAACTACTCAATAGTTTTCATTTGATTATAGAATAAAGAAGGGATATTATCCCTTCTTTATTCTATTCTTACTTTGTTCTTACTCTTTATTTTATATAATGAAGTCTATATATTTTATTTAGATTTTTCTATAATAAATGAAAATTCTTATCGTTGAGGATAATCCAAGTATTGGGAGAAATATATCTCAGTATTTAAAAATAAAATGAGTTGAAAGCGAAGTTGTAGTGGATGGTAAAAATGCCATCTTTAAAGCGGCAACTGAATTTTTTGATGCTATGGTTCTTGATATTGGTCTCCCTGAAGTCGATGGATTAGAAGTTTGTCGAATCTTAAGAGAAAAAGGAAAAGATATCCCAATTCTTTTTCTTACTTCTCGTAGTGCGAGAAATGATATTATAAATGGTTTGAAAAAAGGAGCTGATGATTATATGGTGAAGCCTTTCGACTTTGAGGAACTCCTTATCAGGTTAGAAGTTCTTACAAGAAGAAACTTAAAAAACAAAAGTACGACAAAAATCACATTTTGAGAGTATGAAATGGATATTGAAGAATTTTCTTTTAAAAAGTGAAATATGACCATCCATCTTTCTACTCTTGAATTTAACCTTCTTAAATATCTTCTCCAAAATAAAGGGAGAACTCTTTCTAAAGAAGAACTATACGAGAAGGTGTGGTGAGAGTACGATATTTTTAAAATGTGAAAGACGGTCGATGTATATATAGGATATTTGAGAAAGAAGTTGTGAAAAGATATTATAGAAACAAAAAAGTGAATGGGTTATACATTATGAATAGCATAAACTTTAAATTTTTACTTTTTATTATGTCTCAAATATTAAGAGATAAAATTATCTCAGGAGTTCTTTGAATTATTGTTTGAATTTCTTGAGTATATGCGTATCAATACTTTGCAGGGGCTCTTTCTTTATCTTCTCCTAATTCTCAAAGAACAAGTTTTGATTCATCAAATATGTCAGATGCTCAGCTTGCTCGTATGGCTGAGAGAACTGGTTTGACGAAAGAAGATTTAAAGAAGAGAATTGATGCTGGTGAAGATGTCCGTAGTCTTATGAGAAAAAATTGATCAAACTCTTGAACAACATTAAGTGGAGAAAGTGGCACCTTTGGAAGATAATTTTACCTTTATTATATATTTTCATGAAATTTCAATTTAGTAAAACATATTTTTTGGGAGGGCTTCTTTTTGTTCTTCTTTTTAATTACAAATTATTTTATTCTTCAGATACTTCTTCTATCCAAACTGTTACGACTTCAAAGATTGAAATCGGAGACATACAGGCATCTATTGAGGTTGTTTGAGAGGCGAATCTTGTTGATGAACAAAGTATACGATTTAATAAAGTTGGAAAGGTGACAAAAGTATATTTTAAGGAAGGAGATAAAGTAAAAAGGTGAGACGTAATTGCTGAGCTTGATAGTAAGGATGCAGAAAGTTCTATAAAAGAGTCCGAGCTAAATTTGGAGAATGCAAAACTGAGTCTTCGTCAACTCTACGAATGACCTGATGAGAGCCAAATACTTCAATCTAAAAATACGATTTTAACGGCTGAAAATAACCTCACTATATCACAAAAAGAGCTTGAAAATTTGAAGAGGAATAATCTTAACAGTCTTTCAGATACAGAAAAAAATATTGAATTCGCCGAGAAAGAACTTTCAATTCTTATTTCTTGATATGAAATCACAAAAAGTGAACTTGAAACTCTTAAAAAAGAACAGTTAAGTAATCTTAATTCTTCCGTTGCAAACAAAGGAACAACTATTATTGATATAGAGGATGGTTTTCGTAGTAGTATTGCTCAAATATGAGAAATAATTTTAGAAGCCGATTATATTCTTGGTATTTCTGATGAAAATGAAGAAAAAAATGATAGTTTTGAAATGTTTTTATGAGCAAAAAAGAGTTCAGTAAAGACAACAGCAGAATTTTCTCTTTGAGCAACAATTGACTCTTACGAAGCGATACAAAAAAAGTATGCCACTTATGATAATAGTTGAGAGAGGCAAAAACTTCTTTCTTTACTTACAGGATTTCTTTCGGTATATAACCAACTCTATACATCAATAGATTCTCTTTATGAAACGTTGGAAAATAGTATTCCAAGTGAAGGGTCTCTGAGTCAGACTGATATAGATGCAAAAAAGAACAAAATGTCCTCTTATAGAACAACGATTCTTTCAAAAATAAGTATATTAAATAAATCTATTAATACTCTCAATACTCTTACTGATATAGAACTTCTTTCTGAGGGGAACAATAATACTCTTAAGAAAAAAGAAGAGACTTTAAAGTCAGCTGAATTTGATATTGAAAAAAAGAAAACAAATATAGGAACTCTCAAAAATAGTCTCCTTACAACGAAAACTAACTATTCAATACAAGAAGAATCAAAAGAAAAAGATATTGAGTCAAAAGAGAATACTCTTGAAATAGCTCGTATTTCTCTTGAAGAAGTTCTTGAATGACCGACTCCTGAAAATATTTTGAAAGCACAAAACACTATTAGACAATCTGAGATTCGTCTTGAGTCATCAGAGGAGAGTTTAGAAGACTATCAACTTATAGCACCCTTTGATGGAGTTATTCGTAAAATAGACTATAAGGTATGAGATAATCTTACAAGCGATGCAGAAAAATATGTTTATATAGAAAACCCAAACCTACTTGAAATTAATGTGATGCTTGATCAAATTGATATTACAAAAGTGAAACTTTGACAAGATGCTATCACTGTTTTCGATGCATATCCAAAACAAAAAGTGGCTTCAAAAATTACCGTTATTGATACTACTCCTGTGGAAAGTTCTTGAGTAGTATCGTATAAAGTAAAACTTATTTTAGATGATTCAGATTTTAAAGATGCTGTTTTATCAGGTATGACTGCAAACATTCAGGTTATAACAGAGTCAAGACAAAAAGTTCTCACAGTAAAATCGACGGCACTTCAAGAACTAAATGGGAAAAAAATACTTCTTCTTCAAAAAAACTGACAAGAGCAACAGGTAGAAGTAAAAACAGGACTTTCTTCTTGATGAATAACAGAGATTATATCAGGAGTGAATGAAGGAGATACCATTATCATAAAAGATTTCTCTGTGAGTACCGAAACAGAAACTTCAAACTCTCTTTTTTCTCCTCCAGCAGGAATGAGAAGAAGTTCAAATTCATCTTCAAGTGGGTGAGCTGGATGACCTCCTTTTTAATAAATTTCTATGATAGCTTTAAAAAATATTACGAAAGAATATATACTCTGAGAGCAGACCTTTCAGGTACTAAATGGAGTGAACCTTGAGATCAAAAGAGGAGATTTTGTTTCTATTATGTGACCAAGTGGAAGTGGAAAATCAACTTTGATGAATATCATTGGGATGCTTGATATTGCCAGCAGTGGAAGTTACCGTTTTAACGATCTAGAGATTGCTGGACAAAAAGAAGATGCTCTGGCAAAAATCAGAGGGAAAAATATAGGTTTTGTTTTTCAAAGTTATAATCTCCTTCCTCGTATGAATGTTTTGAAACAAGTAATGCTTCCTCTTGCTTACCAAGGAATTTCCAAATCAAAAAGAGAAGAAATGGCTCTCATGGCTCTTAAAAAAGTTGGACTTTCTGATAAAACTCATAATAAACCAAATGAACTTTCAGGATGACAACAACAAAGAGTTTCTATTGCCAGAGCTCTTGCGGTTAATCCAGAGATTATTCTTGCTGATGAACCAACCGGAGCCCTCGATAGTGTGACGTGAGATGAAGTTATGAATCTCCTTGTTGAACTTAATAAAGAGTGAAAAACTATTATTCTCATCACTCATGAAAAAGATATAGATGCTTATGCAAAGAGACATATCCATATTCGTGATGGAAAGATAGTAACAACAGATACCTAATTTCATATTTTTCTTTCTTTGTATGTTTACCATAATCCTTGAAAATATCCTGAATTCCTTTGAATCGATTCGCTCCAACAAGATGCGTTCAGGGCTTTCTATGCTCGGTATTATTATTGGGGTTTCTTCCGTTATTATCTTGACCGCTCTTGGAAATGGAAGTACGCAGTCGATTCAATCTCGCCTCTCAGAGATGGGAACAAATATCCTCACTCTTTCTACCGGATGAGTTGGAGGGACTCGTTCGGCAAATACTGCTACCAATATTCTTACTGATAAGGTAGTTAACTCTCTGAGAGAAAATATCGATGGACTGGATGGAGTCGTCCCCCTTATTAACTCAAACGGACAATTAAAATATGGACGTAACGATATGTCGGCACAAGTCTATGGAATTGATATGACCTATATGAAAGTAAAAAATATTGATATCGCAGCAGGGAGAAGTATCACAGAAACCGATATCAACGAACTAGCAAAGGTCGCTGTTCTTGGTCAAGAAATCGTGAAGGAACTTTTTGATGGAGAAAATCCTATTGGACAAAAGATAAAGATGGGAAAAAATTCTTTTGAAGTGATAGGAGTTATTGAAGAAAATTCGACTCATGGATCAATTCTCTTTATTCCTCTTTCAACCGCTTCCGTTCGTATCACTGGACAAAAATACTATTCTCAGATTATTATTCCTGTAACGAATGCAGAAGAAGTTACGGGAAAACAAACAGAAATTGATGCCTATCTCCAAAAAGTTCTTGAAATCACGAATCCTGACAATCTTCCATATCGTTTGAGAAACCAATCAGAAATGCTTCAAAATATCACCTCTATTACTCAAACTTTAACGATGCTTCTTTCTGGTATCGCTGGTATATCACTTCTTGTCGGAGGAATTGGAATCATGAATATCATGTTGGTATCTGTTACCGAACGAACCAAAGAAATAGGTATCAGAAAAGCTATTGGAGCTGCAAAATCAGATATTCTTATACAATTTTTGACGGAAGCAACGAGTTTGAGTATCCTTGGAGGAATTATAGGTATTCTCATTAGTTATTGAGTAGTGGCTCTTTTTAATTACTTTTCTATTACAGCTCTTATTAGTACAAACTCACTTTTGTTAAGTTTTTTGTTTTCTCTTGCGGTGGGGCTTATTTTTGGTATACTACCTGCTTATAAAGCGGCGAAGCTCCGACCAATAGATGCGCTCAGGTTTGAATAATTTTTTCTTTATGCAACAAATTTTAAAAACGAAAAAAAATCTTACTTTTATTTTCCTCTCTATTATTCTCTGAATAATCTTTTTGCTTTGAGTAACTTTTTTTTGTGTAAAATTTTTTGATGGTTCAAGAAGAGATACTCAAGAAATGCAATCATTTTCTTTTGGTATAGATGAATTTCTCTCTAAAAATAAAGGAGATATTCTTACTTCTCCTTTTCCTTTCCCTCTTGCACGAGAAATCTTAAAATGAAAAAACCCTGAAAGAGAAAGGATCCCCTTTAATGTTGTTATTTTTAATGATAAATGAAAAATTTTAAAAGAATACATAAATGGGCGTTTTGACGATAAAGAGGAAATTCTTGAATTCTTTGGTAAAAAAAACCATACCTGAATTCTTCAAGAAGATGACTTCATTTTTCAATTTATTCCTTTCGAGAAAAATAAAAAAATTCTTGTTTTTAAGCCTCTCAGGTATCCTGTTTGAGATTTTTTATTTGATATTTTTCTTTTTCTTTTTGTGATGTGAATATTTTCTCTCCCACTTTATTTTGTTGTTTTTTACTTTGTTAATAAAACTCTTGAACCAGTAGAAGAAAATTTAAAAGATATGCAAGACTTTGTTCATAATGCGGGACATGAGTTAAAAACTCCTCTTTCTGTTATGCATGGGAATCTCCAAATTGCTAAAGAGTTAAAATCGTATGATGATACTCTTTATAGAGAGATGGTTTCTGAAGTGGAAAAAATGAATCAACTTATAGAATGACTCGTCGAACTGAGTAATATAAGTACCTGATCAGAAGTATCTACTTTCCTTGTTTTTGATGAGATTCAAGATATCGTCCATACATTTGATAAAAAGTTAAAAGAAGAAAATATAGAATGTTTTGTTGAAAAACTTTCAGAATCTAAATTAAAAGCAAATAAAGGATACTTCTATATTCTTTTTTCAAACCTTTTTTTGAATGCCATAAAATATAATTCTGCTCCTTGAAAAATACATATACTTGTGAAAAAGAGTAGTTTTGTTATACAAGATACATGAAGCGGGATAGATAAACAATTCTTTGAAAAAATATTTGAGAGATTTTTTAAGATTGATAGTTCTCGAAATTCAAGCGGATTTTGAATTGGACTTTCTCTTGTGAAAAAAGTTGCTGAAATATATGATTGGAAAATAGTTGTCAAAAGTGAAAAAGGAATAGGAACAACATTCGAAGTATTTTTTTAGAAATATAATAATTTTTATTGTTAAAAAATAAGTTTATTTCTCGTTTTTAAGCCAATCAATATTTTTTCGTTGAAAAAGTTTAAAAAAGATTTGCAATATATATTTTTTTCGATAAAATCTGCTGGCTTTTTAAAAAAACTTTCCAAAATATGTCAAAAGAAAGTGATAAAATAGAGGTAGAGTGACTCATTACGAAAACTCTCCCCGGTCTGGTATTTGATGTTCAATTACCAGCTACTTTTTGATGACAAATTGT
>CAYUZH010000027.1:0-14462 GCA_964449635.1 uncultured Candidatus Peribacteria bacterium
CATACCTACTTTACTAAATTATTAATACTTTCAATATAGCTTTGGAGTCTCACTTTTTGACTTTCAAGAATAGTTTTTCAATTAGAGTTTTCTATATTACTTATAATATCTTTTTGATTTATTAATAATTCTTTTTGAACTTCTAATAGTTGATTTATATGAGGTTTTATCCAGTGATACAATTGGTTTATAAAAGTACTTTGATTTAATACATAAGCATGTATATTTTTTTTTGAAAATAAATCTCTCAGAAAAAAGAATTTGCTATATTTCCTGTTGAACATTAAATATTTCTCTCTATATTCTATAAATAATTCCATCAATTTGTTTATTTCTTTACTTACGTTTGAGATACAGTCTAAATTTTTCTCTATATTTAAATTTTCTATATTTTTCTCTAAAGTATGTATTTGTTTTAATAATTTTACTCTGAGAGTTTGTACTTCTTTCAAAATATCAAAAAAATCATCTTTATCAAATCAGCCTCTATTATAAACATCTATAATTCACAATATCAGTGATATTGGTAACATAGTGAAAAATGTTATAATATATCCAATTTTTACTTCTCATTGATTATTGTAGATGAGTATTGCTAAGGGGATCGAAGTTATACAAATGATTTTGAGAGCAGTTAGTATAATCCTACTCATTTTGATTCTAAGTATTTGTTCTTTACTCATACTTATTTCGTTATTTTCTAGAACTTCACATATATTTTTAAAATTATCTTGAATCATACTTATTTTACTAAATTATTAATACTCTCAATATAGCTTTTGAGTCTCATTTCTTGCATTTCTATCACTTTTTATTTCAAGAGATTCGTTTATCTCATTTTTTAAGTTTCTATCGGTACTATTATCTTCTAACTCTTTAATTCTTATTTTTAAATTCATTTCTAATTTATATACAAAAATAGTAGCATATTCTTGACGAATACGCTACTATTTTAAAGTATTTCCCTACCTGAGTTTATCCAGATATCCTTGAATCATAAGGATTTGTTTCTCGAATATCTCTTTTTGGCTTTCAAATCTACGTTTTTGGAGTTCAAGAGGTCATCTGAGTGATGAGTCAGGAGTTTCTTTTATTTGGTTTTCAAGAAGGGAAATTGAAGATTCAATCAGAGATTTATTTTTTTCAAGGAGTGCAAGAATATTTTCAAGTGGATTAATTATTTTTTTCTTGAGCCAGCTTCAAAAAGTAGTGAAATTAAATATCTCTTTATACTTTGAATTTTCAAGAAGTCATCGGAGATTTTTACTTTCATTTATTGCATTGGAAGCGTCTTTGTTGATTGTATCAATACCATCTTTAATTTTTCCACTCAGGTTTTCTTGCCAATTATTTTTGCTTGCTTCTGAGAGGAGGGAAGACAGGTTTTGGCTTGAGGTTTGGAGTTTGTTTGAATAAGAATCTATGCTTTCAAATCTATCATTTATAAGTTGTACCGTATGTCAGCTGACTCTCATAATCATTTTATTTAAAAATGTTATAAAAATCGAAAATATCCATATAAAAAAAAGTCCAGCAAAGTATACAACTGCCATCGTTCAAGAGTAGAGAGCTCCGAGTACAACAAGAAAAAGTATTAATTGTCATGTATCTTTTCATCTTCCATCCATATTCCCTATAAATTTAAATGCCATTGCCCAGGCTTCTCATACAGAATCTATGGTATCTCTAAAAAGTTTTCCTTTTGTTTTTTCAAGATTTGATTCTCAAAAAAGAGGTTCATCAAAATCATCTGCTATCTTATCTATATCGTCTTTATGATTTGCTAATTCATCATAGTTTATTATTTCTCATCCTAACGACATTGCTTTATCTGTAAGTACTACGTTTGCTGATTTTGCAAGGGTCATAGATCTTTTTATCGCAATGAGAGAAAGATATCCAAGAAGAAGAGAATAGACGATACTCAGTATCCCAAAAAATACGATAAATGAGAGAGGAGAAAGTCCTCATGTGATAAGGGCTCAAATAATTGCAATTCCTCATACCCAGATACCAATTTTTGAGAGAATATGGAGATAATCTCTTTGTATAGAAGCCTTTACTTCGTTTGGTGTAATCCAATTATAAAGATGAAATCAACGCTCTTGTATGTTTTTTTGTATATTTTCTGGAATCTCTTTGGGGAGAGGAGGTATTGTATTATTCTCTTCTGGAATCGTTTTTGTAAGCATAGAGTTTATTGAGTATCAAGTAACAAGTATCAAATGTAAAATTATAGATGTCTAAATCTTGAATAAATAATAAGGATAAGATTTATAAAAAATAACAAAGCTTTGTAATTTCAATTTTTTTCTTTGTTATTTTTTATTTGGCATTTGTAATTATTTATTTATCTCACTCGCAAGTTCTTCCTGGCTTTTTGCTGAGAGAACTTTCACATTATCAAGTTTTGTTTTTGCATCATCAAATAGTTTCTTCTCTGCATCTGCTTCTGTCTTTACTTGAGCTCTAAATGAATCAATTTGATCAAAGTGATTTTTAAGTTTGGTAACATTTTCAACAAAAACCGATGCTGAGAGGACTGGTTTTGATGAAAGTTCCTCAGAACGTTTTGACGATTCAATTGCTTTATCAGTCAGTTCAGAAGACATCTTATCAATCGTTTCTCCCATTACATTGAGTGCCTTCATACTGGCATCAAGAGCTTTTTGTGAAGACGTTTCTATAAGTGCTGTTGAAAGAAGTGTTTTAAAAATAGGGCGACTTGAGCTCATCGCAAGAGAAAGTTTTGAAGCAGAATCAAGTCTCATAAGAAGTCTCTTACGAGCCATTTCAAGATTTCCTATGAGGACAACGAGATTTGATTGAAAATACTCAACATTACGAAGAAACATATCGTATTTTAGTTTCTCAGTTTCGTCTGTTGTTTCTGTTCCTTTCTTTTTAAACTCTTCGATTTTCAGAGCAAGAAACTCCTTGTATGCGATTACTTTTCCGAGGTTTGCATCGATTCCTTCGAGAAAGTTTTTTTGCATATCGATACTGGTGTTGAGAGAAGTGGATGCTTGGTCAAAACCAGAAAAAATAACTTGGATTTTTCCTTCGAGAGATTTTATATTGAAGCTGGCTTCATCCCATTTTGCATCGAGCGATTTTGCCAGATTTGAAATAATAGGAAGTGATTTTGCTATCTTCATCATGGTCCCATCATTATTGATGATTTCTTTATACACTGACTGAACATCAGTGTTCATACGACTGAGTTCATCAGATACTTGCATAATAGGATCAGCATCGATAACACGAGCGGTCTCAGAGATGATAGAGTCAAGAGGAGACGTGATTTTTTCTCCAAGTTGTCTAAAATCTTTCGCTTCCGCAAATGTTTGTTCAATTTGTGCTTGATCTGTTGCCGAAAGCGGTGTTGCTTTTGTATCAGTTATAAGAGATTGATTTTGTTCATCCTGCGTTTTTACTTGAGTATCAGACATATTTTTAAATATAAAAAAATAAAACGCACTCAGTATAGTACGTTTTATAAAAATTTCCAAAAAACTTTTAACTATTTTTTTCTTTTATCCATTCGATAAAATTATCATCTTCCGCAACTTTGTTAAGAATTTTCTTTCCACATTTATTGCATTTATGCTCTAACATCCAACCTTTATTTTTCTTTTTATCAATTCATATGGGAACCATAAGTCAATGACAATTTGATACTCTATCTCCAGGAGTATTTTCATCAAGATGTTTTGAATAGAGACAAAAAGGGCAATGGTTTCTCGCACTTCCACTTGGGTGTTTTGAAACTTCTTTCGAGCAGTTTTCGCAAACAAAAGATTCATCTCTCATTATGAAACCCATATCTTATTGAAGGTGATAAAATATAACTCATACTACAGCGAGTATAATTCCTATAAGCCAGAGTCTGAAAACAACGGTTTCTTCACTCCGTCCACAGGCTTCGAGATGGTGATGAAAAGGGGCTATTTTGAATACTTTTTTCCCTTTTCTTAATTTTTTACTGGTGATTTGTATGAGTACAGAAATGGTTTCAAATATGAAGAGGGCTCAAACAATGACGAGTACGAAAAGCGTATTTGTGAGCATTGCCATAATTCAAAGATTGGCTCAAAGAGCAAGACTTCAAATATCTCCCATATAAAATTGAGCTGGTTTTATATTAAACCAAAGAAAAGCTATAAGCGCTCAAATAACCGTTACGCAGAGAGTTGAAAGGAGAAAAAGTCACTGAGTATACGTTATGTAAGCATAGACAGCGTATGAAAAAAGAAGGAGTCAACCAGCGAGCCCGTCTAATCAATCAGTTATATTAACACTGTTTGAAGTTGCAACGATAATGAATATAAAAAGAGGAATAAACCACCATCCGATTTGGATACTTTGCCAAAAAGGTATGGCAACGGTTCTTACATACTGTCAGGCTCCATTGGTAACATTCCATCCGAGTTTATAATAAAACCAAAAAGCTCAGAGTGTTGCAAAAAGAAGAAGTGCTACCATTTTCACTTTTGCGCTGAGTCATTTTGTCTTTCAAATAGATTTGATGTTGAGATAGTCATCGACAGCTCATACAATTCAAATGGTAAGAAGTGTAAAAAGAGAAAGATAGGTTTCTTTTTGATTAAAAAGAGAGTAATTTGTAAATCAAAATTTTTGAAGTCCTATACTAATTATAACCATAAGAAATACCAATAAGAGGATGACTCCTCCTCACATAGTTGGAGTTCCTGACTTTTTTTCATGAAGTTTCATAAATTCTACTGCTTTTCCAACAAGTCCGTTTTCTCTTATTTGTTTTCCGATTCCATAATAGACAAGGAGTTTGATATAGTAGGGAATAATAAACATTCAAATAGTTATCGTAGCGAGGCAAAATGATGAGACAATGATGAGATGAGGATTCATAGACATATTATAAAAATTAGCGTCTAAAGTGTAGAAAAAAAGTTCAAAAAGTAAAGGAGAAGTTAGAGAATCCCTGCTGATTTTGAAATTCTATTCATAAGAGCTTTTCCAATTCCTCGTTCATCAATAGATTCTATATAGATAGTTTTTATTTTTTTTGTATCACATGCTCTTAGGGTTGAAAAAAGTCATTTGGCGAGTTCTTTTTTTGTTTTGAAAGAAAATACAAGATGATGTTTTTGAGTTATATTGAGTCCTATAAAACAGGCGTTTTCTTTTGAAATTATTTCTTCTAAAAGAGTGTTTCTGTTTTTTGGAGATGAAATAACAACAGGAGTTTCTGGTGAGTAGTGTTTGTATCTTGTTCCAGGTGATTTTTTCTTTTGTTCTTCGTTTCAAGAATCGGTAACATTTGGAATGATTTTTTTGAGCATTTCAAATGTAATGCTTCCATGCCTCAGAATAGTTGGGATTTCTCAAGAAATATCAAGTACGGTTGATTCAAGTCCTACTTGAGTATGACCTCCATCTACGATTATATCTATTTTCCCATTCAAATCTTGAAAAACTGAGAGAGCATTGGTAGGGCTTGGTTTTCCAGAAGTATTTGCTGAAGGAGCAGCAATAGGGAATCAGCAAAATTTAATGATACTTTTTGCAATTGGGTGTTTTGGACAACGAATAGCGACTGTATCAAGTCATCCGCTTACGGTCGGTCAAATAATATTTTTCTTTTTAATAATAAGCGTCAGAGGTCCTGGCCAAAATTTTTGAATCAACTTCTCAAAGCGTATAGTATCAAATGTTCCGTAATGAATTATATCTTTTGGATCTTCTATGTGTATGATAAGAGGATTATCGCTTGGTCGTCATTTTGCCGTGTATATTTTTTTACAACTTTCGTCACTTAATGCATTGGCTCCAAGTCAATAGACGGTCTCTGTTGGAAAGGCAACGAGTCCACCATTTTTTAATGTAAGGGCTATCTTTTCAAATATTAATTTTGAACCTCTTTTTGTCTTTATGATTTCTGTTTTCATTCGTTTGTATTATATCAAGAATTACTTTAATAATAATTTCTTTATTTTTAAAGTCAAAATACAAGAAATTATTTTTATTTTTTTTGTTATTTCATATACTCCTTTCGTTCTAAAATATTTTCTAAATTTTTGAATTCATGTCTAAACTTCTTGTGTCTTGATCGACAGCGTATGATTATGTTATGGATTACGGTGATAGTTTTGAAAATCATATAAAGCCTGAGAGTGTTCATAAATTAAGCGTTGTTTTTCTCATTGATATGCTTAAAAAAGAATACGGATGAACAGGGCATAATATCTGTTATAATCTCGCTCTTCTTGGTTCAACTCCTCTTCTTTTTAGTTCTATTTGAAAGGACTATATTTTTTCTTCTTTTATCCAAGAGAAAATAAATTTATCATATGTGTATACAAGCGAATCTGTTTTATCCGCGAGTTTTTATGTAACGAGTGATATAAAATGAAGTCAGATAGGTGCTTTTTATCCAGGAGCGATGAACGAAGCTGATAAAAAGAGTACTGACGAGATTCGTGAAGAAATCTCTTATGCTATTGTTTCTCCAAACAAAAAGGAAGCAATGATACAACAAGCTATAGAATTAGAAAGAAAAAAAGTTCCTTTTTTCTTTGACCCAGGACAACAGATTTTTATAATGAATGGCGAAGACTTAAAATTCCTTTTCGAAAAATGCTCTTTTCTGATTCTTAACGATTATGAATATGAAGTATTTCAAGAAAAAATAGGAATATCTCACGAAGAGATTATTGCTTCAGGAAAAAAAGTTATTGTTACTCTTTGAGAAAAAGGTTCTTGTATCTATTCAACCGAAAATAAAATCGACATCCCTGTCGTTCATGTAGAGAAATTTGTAGACCCTACATGAGCTGGGGATGCTTATAGAGGTTGACTTCTGAGATGACTTGAACTTGGGTACACATGGGAGAAGAGTGCAAAAATGGGATCTCTCCTTGGTTCTATCTGTGTTTCAAAATATGGGGCTCAAAATCATTTTGTAACTCCCGAAGAATTTACGAAATCTTTTGAAAAACATTTTGGAGAAACTATAGAACTGTAAATATTATATTCTTAAATTATAAACTATGAATGAAGTACAAGGAAAATATAAAGTAGCTGACATAACTCTTGCAGAGCTTGGAAGAAAGGAAATTGAAATAGCAGAACATGAAATGCCAGGACTTATGTCTTGTGTAAAAAAGTTTGGTACATCTAAACCTTTGACAGGAGCTCGTATTACAGGGTCTCTTCATATGACTATCCAAACAGCTGTTTTGATAGAAACACTTGTAAAACTTGGAGCCGAAGTTCGTTGGTCAAGTTGTAATATATTTTCAACTCAAGACTCAGCTGCAGCAGCGATTGCTCAAACGGGAGTTCCTGTGTTTGCATGGAAAGGGGAAACACTCGAAGAGTATTGGTGGTGTGTAAGACAAACATTTGATTTTGAAGGTGGTCCAAATATGATTCTCGATGATGGGGGAGATGCTACTATGATGGTTCATAGAGGAGTCGCTGTTGAAGCAGACCCAAGTCTTCTTCAAAAAACATACGATAATGAAGAAGAAGCTATTTTGATGAGAGTACTTGCTGAAACATATGCAGTGAATCAGAATTTTTGGACTCCGATATCAAAAAATATCAAATGAGTTTCAGAAGAAACGACAACAGGGGTACATAGACTCTATCATATGTTTAACGAAGGGCAACTTCTTTTTCCTGCATTTAATGTCAATGATTCGGTAACGAAATCAAAATTTGATAATTTATACGGATGTAGAGAATCTCTTATTGATGGACTTAAGAGAGCCATGGATGTGATGATTGCTTGAAAAGTAGCCGTTGTATTTTGATATGGAGATGTTTGAAAATGATGCGCTCATGCACTCAAGAATTTTGGAGCAAAAGTTTCTATTGTTGAAATCGATCCTATTTGTGCACTTCAAGCTTCGATGGAAGGATTCAGTGTTGATCTCCTTGAAAATATGCTCCCATATGCAGATATCTATGTAACAGCAACAGGGAACAAAGATATCGTCACTCTTGAAAATATGAAACAAATGAAAAATCAAGCGATTGTTTGTAATATTGGACACTTTGATAATGAGATTCAAGTTGGTCGTCTCAATACTGATACAAGTGTTAAAAAGGTAAATATTAAACCACAGGTAGATAAATATATTTTTGCTGATGGAAGAGAGATTTACATGCTTGCAGAAGGAAGACTTATGAACCTTGGTTGTGCAACTGGACACTCAAGCTTTGTGATGAGTACTTCATTTACAAACCAAGTACTGGCTCAAATAGAACTCTTTACAAAAAGTTATCCTGTAGGAGTTCATATTCTTCCAAAACATCTTGACGAAGAAGTTGCGAGACTTCACCTTGAGAGACTTTGAGTAAAACTTTCTCACCTTTCTCCTGAACAAGCTGCTTATATTTGAGTATCTGTTGAAGGACCTTACAAACCAAATCATTACCGCTACTAAAATATGCATGTATATAAAGTTTTCTATACATTTGAATCTCAGATATTTGAAGATTTAAAGAGTCGATACAATTTACAATGAACTCATTTTTCTTGAAAGGGAGGGAGTATTTATAGTTGAGTTCAAGACGAAGAAGTAGCTCATATTTTAGTTTTTATAGAAAATATTTTTGAGCTAAAAAATATACTTACTTTTATCGAAGAAAATTTTCTTAATATACAGGAACATTTAATTCTTTGAGTTTCGTATCCTTTCTGAACTCTTGATATAAAAAAGGGGGATATTATCCTTCCTCATACTTGTATTCATGTTCTCAAAGATAGGGAACAAAATCCTCTCTTTTTAGAAAGTACTATTTGAGAAAATTTAGATTTCCAAAAATTCTGACTGATTCTTAATGGTATCTGTTGTACGATTCCTCAAGATTCAACGGAGGAAGATATACAACTTCTTGAAGAAACCTATTGAGAGTGAGTGTATGATACTACTATATTTCCACTCCTTTTAGAAATTAAACAAACTTTTTCTCCTGAAAATATGATACTCATACAAAAAGTTTTTGAACCTTGAGATATCATTGAAGAGTTTGCAAATCTCTATGATATTGTTGAATTTATGCATTAAAAAAATACTCCTTTAGGAGTATTTTTTTGTTGGTGATGAATATTTAATAAGAAGAAATATTCATAAAATAATCATAGGTATTGAAAGAACTGCTCAAAGCGATAGAGGACCAATTATATATCATATTTTCTCATCAGGGAGTCTAAAGAATACTTCAACGACGATTCTAAATATTCCATAAATGATTAAGAAAAATGCACTTGTTTGTCATAAAAACGTTTTTTTCTTTTGAATATATCAAAGTATAAAAAAGAGGATAAACCCTTCTAAAAATGCTTCTAGGAGAGGAGAAGGGAAGTATCCATTTCATGCTATTTCTACTGCGAGAGGTCAGTTGTATGGGAATCAGAGAAGTTCTTTATTTATATAGTTTCCAATTCTTCAAAGTCAAAGCCCAATAGGTATAATGGCAGCCAATTCATCAATAATTTTCCAAAACTGAATTTTATAATTTTTTGAGAAGATATAGACGCTCGTGATGACTCCTATAAGTCATCCGTGAAAACTCATTCATCATTTCCATACCTGAACGATAGCACTGATATTATTGAGATAATAATGGAGATCATAGAAGAGGATATATCAAAGCCTCCCCCCGAGAACAACTCCAAAAAATAAATAGATAAGAAGGCTATCAAGTTCGTATTCTTTGAGTGTTTTTCTTTTTGTAAATATTATATACCCGATTAAAAACGAAAGAGTATACATAAGTCCATAATACGTCGGAGCAATTGTAAATCAAAAGAGAGAGTACTCAAATATAGTCATACTATGGGAAGGTCTTAAGAAATAAAATTATCCTCAGATAGAAACTCATAAAATGGTTCAGATACTATAGGTGATAGCAGCTGCCGCAAGTCAAAAGATAACTTGTCTTAATCAAGAGTACCATACTGATTTTCAAGTAAAAAGAGTAATAGCTGAGCCTATAAGAAATAATCAGATAGTACTTGCTCATAAGCTTACTATAATAATTTTTCATCCACTTCAAAAAAAGAATGGAAATACTGGAATAATGGCTCCTACACAGAAAAGAAAAAATGATGCGATGGCTGCTTCCCATGCATTGCCTTGAAGTTCATCTGCGGTAAATCCAAGCTCTTCTTTTACAAGAATCTCATGGGCTTTTTCTTTATCTTTCATCACTTCTTCTGCAATTTTTTTTGCTTCTTGTTTTTCTATTCATTTTGCCATATATATAAGAGTCAGTTCTCTCGTTTCTCATTCGGGATTATGTTCGATTTCATCCATCTCAAGATCCATTTGTCGTTCATAGAGTTCTTGGCTACTTTTTACTGATATCCATTCTCATAATGCCATAGAGAGTGCTCAGGCAAGAAGTCCTGCAAGTCCTGCAAGAAGTACTCATTGACCTCATGTTGTCGCTCATGCTACTCACATCACGAGACTCATATTTGATACCAGTCCATCATTTGCTCATAGTACTGCGGCTCTCAGCGCATTTCCTCAAATAGATTTGTGCTTTCATTCTACTTTCCCTAATTTTTCTCCAGAAACAACATCTTTATGTTTAAGGAGATTTTCTAGGATTTTTACATGATTATCTTCATTTCAAATGAGAGGGTTTTGCATTTTTAGTTTTGTTTTTTTATCTTCAGTCGCTATTGATTTTTCTATATCAACAAGTGTTCAGATAACATAATCATATCAAAAGTATTTTCCTATAGTATTGAGTATTTTTGCACGAATAGAAGGATTCGGTATCGATATACTGATTCATTTCTTTTGCATGCTTTTGAGCATGCTGAGAGCATGATTTTTTTCTATATCAGAGAGTTCACTAAAAATAGTTTTTATATGAATATTTTCCTCTGAGGCTGCTATTTGTTCGTACAGGTACGAAGCATCTACCTCTGTTTGTATTGAACTTTGAATATTATTCTTCTTCATTTTTTATCGTATTAATTTCTTGAGAAATATAGTAATTTAAACTATTAATATAATATATTTTTTTTAAGGTATTCAAATCTTTTATCTCGATTCTATATCCATTTGTATTTCAATTTTCATCTTTTATGTCAGAACTGACTTTCTCGTAGATGTTTGTTTTTAGAGAGTTGAGTTGTTTTCATACATCAGATAATATTTTTTTTTGGTATTCTCAAGTTTTTATACGTAATTTTCTCGTTAGTTTCTCAACAGTATTTTTCGCTTTTTTATCAAGAGAAGATGTATCGAGTCACTTTCTTTTTATAATAATACCATCAAGAATAGGTCTTTGAGGTCAAGTTATATATTTTCCATTATAGACAAAAGCTGTCGATTTTCAGGCATCAAGATTGAGGGCGTCGTAGCAACCTAATTTTGATAATATAGGGACAAGTTCATCGAGAGTTACATTATAGACAAGTCAAAAATATATATGATTTTTCTCTTTGTTTGAACAAATAAAATTTCTCAGTGCTGAATCTTTCATTTTTTTATCTATGAGAAAAGAATCATACCAGTACTCAAGCATATTTTCACCATCTTTTAAAAGAAGAGGATGGTTTGCAAAACCTTCATAAATATCTTTTTCTTTTCACGCATTTATTTTATCTGTTTGATACAAAAGAGGTACCTTGTTTTTATCCCATCAAAAAACTACTCTCTCTCACGTAGTGTCGTAGATGCCTGCTACTTTTTCTCCCTCGATATAATGCTCGTTGATAGTAAATGTTTTTCAACCACATTCACTATAATCAGCAGGACAAAAAAATACTCCGTTTATTGCAGTGGTACCATTATTGTCTAACATTAACTGTCGTATGTTTGTTGCATCTGGAGAATATCAAATGGAGATATCGTATTCTTTACTTGATAGGTCATACTCAATGACTTTTACTGTTTTGCCTTCAATTTTTTGTTCAATAAATGTATTTGCTTGAGTAGAACTGTAAAAAAGATTTCAAAAAATGAGTACTCAAAGATATATATGTATTCGTTTCATACTATGAAGATATTTGGTTATAAAAATCAAGAACAAATTCATCTGGTGTTCTTCCTTCTTGAGCTCTTTTAAAGTGGAGTTCAAATTTTCTTTTTACTATATCATTGTTTAGAAAATTCGCTCCAAGGCTTGTCCAAAATCTATAAGCTTTTCATGGAGTGAGAGTATGTAAAAAATTTGAATAGAGTTCTTGAACTCAATTGTAAAAGTCTTCTATATCGCTTGCCCAATAGTCTTCATCAAAATATCCATTTTTTGATTCTCAAACTTCAAATTTTATTTGTCCAAAATGAAATATATAGTAGACAGTTTCAAAATTTTCTTTGGTTCCATATTTTATAGCTATTGTATATTTTCTATTCTCATTTTTAACGATAGCATTTTTTAAGTTATCTTCTGAGTTTCAAAGCCGATAGGGAAGGAATCGTGTATTGAGTAAATTGTCTATAATACTTTTTTGGTTTTGAATTTCTCTTTGGGTGTTTTGAAGCGGTCAATTTGCATAGTTTCTTTTAAGGAGAAGAGTAATGTCTGCTTGAGGGATTTGAAAATCAAGATTTCTGATATAAGGAATAAAATCTCACTTTTTTATTTTTCCATTTTTTATTTCAAATCGTTGCCCTGCCTCCAATGCATCAATAGGGAAGTTATATCCATACTCTGAAGCTATCTGTTTTTCAATATTTTTTTCATCTTGCAGTGTCATAAGATGAAGTTTTAGAAACTCGTTATTCAGGGCTTTTGGATAAGTAACCCCTTGCCCTATGAATAGACGGATAAAATTTTTTATTTTGTAGATATCTCGGAAATCAGCTCCTTGTTCAAATTTTGAGTATTCAAACTCTATCTCTTCTTCGCGCATATTTTTATACTCTTGTGCAAATTTTTTTCTCTCTTCTCTCTCTTCGATGTCTAAAAGTTTCAAATTTCCTTCGAGTTCGTTTCTTGTTGCGAGATACACAACAGATTCATAATTTTTTTCCGTAAATATTTTGTATAAGTAATTTTGAGTACTCTCATTACTTGGTGGAATCGTATCTACTTCGGTATAAATAATTTCTTTTTCGTTTGATATAAATAGACTCATTACATCATCCTCATTGGTTATATTTTCATTTTCAAAAATATAACCACGTACAGTAATTCCATTTATATCGTATTTCTCTTTATTTCTCATCGCTATTATTTTTATTTCTCAAAGATACTCCAAAAAAATATCTTTTAAAAAGAGCATTGTTTCAGGAAGAAGGAGAGTAGGGGAGTTTTTTAGATTTTTATATAGTTTTATAAGAGTATATGGATCTAAGTGATCGCAGTGGGTATGAGATATAAAAATAGCATCTATATGATTTAAAATATCATAATTTATATCAAACGTTGGATTTCGTCCCATAAGATCACCAACGACATAATTACTGAGCCATGTGTCAGAAAGTATAGTTACGTCTTGTCATGAAGCATTTTTTAAAATAGCGATAAATTCAGAATGTCCGAGATAATCAAGAATCATAGTGTATAGTTATTTTATTAGAAGAGGAAATATTTTTTCTCAAAGAGACATAAATATTTCAAAAAGTATGAGAAAGATGATAATCCACTCAAGAAAACTCGAGTGTTTATAGCTCGCGATATCATTGAGGAACTCTATATCACCATTCATCAAATCAAGTTTATATTCAAGTGCCTCAAATCTATCATGGAGATCGTAAAATTTATAGAGTACATTATAGAATTTCTCAAGAAGTATTTCGTCCCAGAGAACATCTGGTTTATCAAGGAGAAATAAGTCATTAACAATAGTGTGACGTATAGAAAGAATATTGGCTCAAAATTGGAGAATATCTTTTTGTTTCATATGAAAATTTCCTGTACGTTTCAACTCATCGTAAAAAGAAGCATTTTTTGGAAATATCTGCTCTATCATAATCTCATAGTATTCAAGGGCTACACTTTGAGCGATAATGATAGAAATAACTTCTATATATCCATCATCAATTTTTTTAAGAGAGATACTATCTTCTGTGATAAGAAAATCGAGCTTCATTTTTGGGTTTTGAATCAGTTCTGCATCCTGACGAATCTCTGTATCAAATTTCTCTTTTCAGATAGCAGTAGCAAGATTTGTAAGCCTGAAGTTGATTTCTTCATCTGTCAGCCCAAAAAATACAATGACGTTAAATTTATAGTAAAATATGTATTTTGAGCCATTTTCTAGGGAAATATAGTAGCTTCCATCAAGTGAATGATTAAATTTTGCGCTAAACTCTTTTTCTACGTGTGAGAGGCGGAGTTCTTTTGGGAGTTTATACGAATTAATTTTCAAATTTTTCATATATTGGTTTTAATAATTTGTGAATGTATGATATGAAAATTATGTCTTTTGTAAACTAAAAATAGGCTTAAAGGGAAGGAGTATAAGAAATATAAAATACTTAACATAATGTAAGTTATGT
>CAYUZH010000028.1:0-617 GCA_964449635.1 uncultured Candidatus Peribacteria bacterium
TGAAATCGTTCTCTTTTAAATCATCTTTTTGATTCTATATTAGCTTCTATAGAAGCTGATTGAAGCCCTATCTGAACTCTTTTAATTCTAATTTTTGTAAGTTTTTCAAGAGTTTCAGAAGTACATACTTCATATCTTGCTGCGATACCATATTCAAAGTCGTATTTTGCCATCAAGTCAATAATAGCATCCAAACGATTATAATTGGTAGTCAAAAAGCAGTCATCATAAAAATATACATACTCATATCAATACTCCTGCAAGTAAGCTAGGTCTTTTTCTATTATATCAAGAGGGATTTGTCTCACAGAAGAATATTTTATTCACCTGTAACAATAACTACATTTGTATTTGCATCCTCTTCAAGAAGTAAGCATCGCCTCTACTTGGGGTCTATATCGGAATCACTCAATAAACTTCTTTTTTGGCCATCTTCAATATATATACGGATTAGTTCTTTCATTATCCTCATCAATATAAGAGATAATTTCATCCTTTATCTTCGGAAATTTATGATAGTAAGAGTTATAATAAGCCCCCAGAATGTAATCCGATAAAGGATAAGAGACATCCTCTGTAGGGTTAATATAATATCGTCAGTTATCATCTCGATAAAG
>CAYUZH010000028.1:627-1820 GCA_964449635.1 uncultured Candidatus Peribacteria bacterium
TTTTTTTATATTTTCTATAGAAACTTGTTTATAAAAAAAGTCTTGAAAAAAGTATTCCAAGTCTGTTCGTACAATACAAAGAACAAAAGGATATTTTTTCATTATATCTTCACAGATATCTTGAGGGGTTTTAAAGGTATGAATAATAACAAATTGCGGATTTGGACTTTTAGACATTGATTCAAGTACTAACTCCATAAATCAAAGAGCAAAATCAACACTATGATAGTAATTTTCCAGATTAAAAATAAAATATTCTTCTTGATAATTTGGTATATTATTCAGAGTCTTATCAATATACTTTCTGAAAGGGTAAACATAGTCCATTGTAAATTGATCGAGAGAAAATCCTATTTTATCAACTAAAAGAGAGATAAGATAAGAAAAAGGGAGATCCTGAAAAAGAATAAATGCATGGTCTTTTGTCTGAAAAGGAAAAAATCGTATCTTTGATTTCTTTATGTCTTTTATATGTTGTATATGCATTTTTGTATAAAGTTGAGAATAACAAAAAGGATTATATAGAAATATTATTTTTATCAAAAGGAGTTATAGAGTTTTCAAAGAACAAATAAGAGGAATAAATTCCTCTTATTTGTTCTAACTATTTTTGGTTCTCAAAATCATTCAAAGAGCAATGATTCATCATATGAAAGAAAGAAATAAGAAAAAGTAATACTTACTCTTCTGAGACTGTACATCATTGATTTCTTTCTTAACAACCTTGATATCAAGGGCTTCAGGAATTGTATCTTTTACAATATAAGGATTCGGCACTTCAGCTCCAGATCAAATAGATCCAGAATAAAATTTATTATATTTTTCAGCAAATTCTTTTTTCTTAAGTCATGCAAGATATATTTCTTTATCTTTTTCATTCATAGGATTGAAAATCACTCCACCTTTATCATCTTTATAAACTTGAAAAGGTCCGTCTTCAAAAAAAGATTTATTTTCAAAAGCAAAATCAAAAGTCTTTTTTCCAATTTTTACGAGACCCTTATCTCTTAAATTAAGAAGTTTTCAAAAAACTGGATACATCTGTATATGAGGATAATCTAAAGGAGAAAGTCACAAGTCCATTTCTTTTTTATGTTTTGTATAGTATCCTAAAAGAAATATAGCAGAGTCTTGTATGTTTTTGTACCTATCAGAAGATAATACATGTTCATCTCGTTCATAAAGAAAGTTAC
>CAYUZH010000028.1:1830-2856 GCA_964449635.1 uncultured Candidatus Peribacteria bacterium
AAAAGTAAAGTAATCAGCTCATCATAGGTCTGTAAGTTGGTTTTTATATATTTCTATATTCTTTACAGGTCTTAAAACAAACAAAATATTAGAGTATAAGACTTTTTCTCAAGCACTTTTCTTAAAATCTTTATAAAAATCTATATATTGAATAAAATCAGATTTCTCAACAGGTGTTACTCTAGCTAGATATCTATATGACTCTATTTGTGAATCAAAACCATAGATTTTAACTCTTGGGAATTCAAGCATACTTTTTCCTTCATGGAAATTAAAATTTCAGCTTAAAAAGCCACCTAATACAGAGTAAAGAGAGAAAAAATAGGTCTGCTTATTCTTATAAGAAGAAAAATTACTTATATACGCTTCTTTATCACCTTCCAAATAATTCAGAAAAAGAGTAATATCCTGATAAAAGATAAGTGAAGTATTTTTATTATCCTGCAAAAAAGATTTCAATAAAGAAAGATTTTCATATTGAGATAATTTTTCAACTTGAAAAGTATGAGAGAGGAGAGAGAAATACAAATAGTGAGAAAGATATTTATCAGAAATTCATTGAAATTTATTCGATTCTATTTGAAAAATTTCATTATTATTATCAGAAGATTGAGTTGATTGACAAATCTTATACAAACGTGAATATTCTTTCTCCTCTTGAGGATAAATTTTTCCAAAAAGAATATATCATTTACAACCATATATTCAAGTAGAAGCTAAATATTCACTATTTTTTTTCTCAGCATTAAAAACATCGCCTTTCTTAAGGAATGATTCTGCCTCATTATACACTACGTCATATTGAACAGAGTTAAACTCTGAAGCAAAGACAAGCTTTCAAAAAAGTAATAATAGTAGTAAAGATAAAGTATAGAATATCTTTCTCATAAAAAAGTATAAATTAATATCAATTAGATTTATTTAATACAAAATGAGAGTATATGATATGGGTTTTAATTTATGTATTAATAATTTAATTTTTTTTTCTTCCTCTATAACTATATATCTATTTATGATTATAAAAAT
>CAYUZH010000028.1:2866-14236 GCA_964449635.1 uncultured Candidatus Peribacteria bacterium
ATCAGCTTCCACTACTTGAGTGAGACCCGTGAGACCCATGAGATCCGTGAGATCCGTGAGACCCATGAGATCCGTGAGAACCATGACCTCCTAACCACATTCAAGTATTACCAGGGTAATTACTTGCATGCCCATTGACTCATCAGCTTGTATGTCAACAAGTAGACCCCATTCAAACATTTGCATGTCATCAACCAGGGTTCGGTGAGGCATTGAAGTGCCCACTTCAACTTGCATGCCCCCAAGTAGAAACAGGGTTCGGTGAGGCATTGAAGTGCCCATTTCAACTTGCATGCCCCCAAGCAGAAACATCGTTTATACCAGTGAGAAGCGTCGCTCCTATTCAAATTCAAAGAGCATCTTTTTTACTGATTTTACCAGATTCATCGGTAAGAAAAGATTTTAGTTTTTTTGCTATTTTTGGAATACCATTTTTCTTTTGAACCATAGATTAAGGAGGAAAAAATATATATTTTCAATTATATGAAGTTTACGTTTTTTGCAAAAATTTTAACAAGATTCGAGAAATAATTCTAAAGCTTCAAAAAAAACATCTATTTCAGTAAAGGTATTATATATTCAAAAAGAAATTCTCATAATATTTGAATTTGGCAGATACGTATTTACATAATTATCAGCACAAAGAGTTCAGGTACGAAAAGAGACGATAGCCTTCTCAAAAAAATGATTCGTAAACTGATGGAAATCAATAACACTAAAGTTTTTTGGAGAGAGAGATATAAGAGAACTATTTTTTTCAGAAATAAGAGAAAAGTATGTTTCATATCATCTCTCATAAAATAATTTCCAAAAATAGTCAGTGAGTGAATGAGTATAGTTTCAAATTTCATTATATCCAAGAGAAGAGATTTGCTTGATGGTAGAGCGAAGTCAAAGAATTCCAGCAAAGTCTTGAACTCCTCCTTCAAACTTATACGGAAGTTCTTTATAAACAGGGGTAAATTTTTCTATCTTTTTTACCGTCCCTCATCAAAGTCGAGAAGAATATACAAGCAAAGGGATAGCTTGCTTACTCATATAGGTTATTCATATTCAAGTTGGTCCACCAATTTTATGAGCAGAAAAGTGAAGAAAATCAATTTCATTTTTCTCCACATTTTCTTGATTATGTGGGATAAATTGTGCGTCGTCAACAGAAATATATCCTCCATATTTATGAACTATTTTTGAAAGGCTTTCAATATCAAATTGTACACCAGTAATATTAGAAGCATGAGTAATACAAAAAAGAAAAGGAGAACTAACATTTGAAAATATACTTTCAAGCTTTGAGGGAATAAGAACATCTTTATAAGAAACCATCTTAAAATCTTTTTTATAACGATTTACCCATTCTAAAGGAGCAAGAAAATGGCTATTATGTTCTATGTCAGATACAATAACTGTATGAATGAGAGAAGGGTCAATACTTGAAAAGAGAGTATTAATTCAACCAGTTGTTCAAGAAGTAAAGATAATAGAACTACCTGAGGCAGCTCCTAAAAATTGTCCAACTTCTTTTCTCGTATCTTGTATCTCTTGAAGAAGTTGACTCCCAAGAACAGATGATTCTCTATCACCACTACAACAGGAGTATTCTGTATAGTATCTTGAAATGGCATCAAGAGTTGATTGATATTTGAGATACGTACACGCTGCATCAAAATAAATAACTTTTTTATTATTTACAAGTCTTCAGTATGCAGGAAATAAATGACTATACATAAAAATTGTTTTAAAAATATGGAGTAACTATATAAGAAATAGAAAAAATTATGAATGTTTCTCTTCAGGATAGACAAAAAGATAGTCATTTCGATATCAACTACAAAAAGGTTTTTTATCACAGTTACTACATCGAGAAACATAATTTTTTTCTGTTTTAAAAACTCATTCTTCTCAAGATTGTATTTTGTAATAATCAACATGATGAAGATAATGTTCTCAAAGAAAGCACATCGGAATATGATCAACATCTATCTTTATATCATATTTCTCTCATATCTTTAATGCTTCTATAAAATATGGTTCTGCATCATGATACTTTGGAACAACCTGGTCATTTTTTTCTGCCGCCCCCATAGCTTTTGTAAAACTCAATTGAATTCTTTCACATCAAGAAAATGTCGTATGTATGTAATCTATCATTTGAGGGATATATGGGAGATTTACTGTATTTACTATGATATTAATTCGAAGATTTCCTCCTTCTTTTATGATTGCATGCATAGCCTTTTCTCGAAGAAGAAGAGTTCCTTTTACTCAAGCAATTATATCGTTTATAGATTCAATATGGCAAGGATAATTTATATTAAAAAGATCTATCTTAAATTTAAGCAGATTTTGAAGGTTATTATTTTTGAGGAGAAGAATACCATTTGACTGAAATTCAATAAAACAATTTTTTTTATATTTTCGTATAAAATAAAGAATATCAAAGACTTTTGGATGAAGAAGCGGTTCTCATCAAGATATTTGAATATAATCTCATTTAGCCATGATATCTTCAAGAATTTGTTTCATAGGGATAGGTTTATTTCCTATCATTCTATATTCAGCACTACAAAAATTACATTTTTGATTACAAACGTTATTTATAGGAACGAGATGATCAAGTGCAGACATACTAATAATTTATAAGACAGGTATTTTTTTTACTAAGCGAACGAGAAATCAAATTTCTCGATAATCAAAATCATTTGGATTAATATAATTATCACGAAAGTGAAGATTATAGGCATGTGTATCTGAAGCCGTACTAGACCAATATCAACTATCAACTCAAAAATTACAAAAAAAACTGTTATCCCGACAACGAAATCCTCCAAGCGGAAAAGAAAGAACTTGAGTCAAAAATAGGAATTTTAACTTTGTATCTTGAGGAAGAAATTGAATAAGATTTTTCCACTCTTGCCTTGTTGGTAAACGTTTTTCTAAGTTGTAAGTTTCTCTTATAGCCGCATCATAAGAAAAATAGGTAAGCCCCTGATTCTGCCAAATATCTTTGCCGTTTTGAGGGAGAGAGAAATCTTCCCAATCAAAAAGGATATCTTGAATCTGTATACCTTCTTCAAAAATACCTATTTTTCAGAATTTTTCCTTATACCAAGCTTGTGTTATTTCATTAAGAGAGATATATTTTTGGAAAATTTGGTATCGAGAATGTTCTTCGGGTATGCGTATCATAAAAAGAAATTGAGTATAGGTTTATTATAATGATTTTCTAAAATGACAAAATATTCTCTCTTATTATTCTATTTCATCTAAAAAATCCAAAAGACTTACGCAAACATCTCGCATCATTTGATTAAAAGTTATATGTTCATAATACTTATTTTCTCGAGTCGCACGATAAAAATAGAGAGATTCAATACACGTTTCTTGGGTGAATTCTTTTACCTCCTGTCAAGAATGAATCGTAATTTTTCTACAAATACACAAAAGATCGTCTAAATTTTCATCAGAAAAGACAATAGATAAATCATATTCGATATAAAAGGGAAATCATTTATTGCTGACAACACTAACGTACAAAGAATTCATATAGTCGACAAAATCACTTTGCGTAGATAAATTATTTTTTTTGAGATTTTGAAAAAACAATTCGTATGCATCGGCTTTTTGAAGTTCATAAATGATATGCCAAAGCCTTCACCAATAAACTTTATTCTGCATTTTTATAAACAGAATAGTCAGAATCATAATATCATATCGTGCAAAAAAATGTCTATAGTCGTCTATTCAAGAGAGGGATAAAAATTCAGTAACAATATTTTTTACAAGAAGTGATGACATGTGTCTATTTTAGGAAATATGAAGAAAGTTTGAAACCCTTACTCAAGGTCAAGAAGCATCATCAAAAAGTTCAAAAATCATCGGCTGGAGTCCAGGAATAAGTACCCTCACACAAGGTATCTGAAGTCGAGCATCAGTAATATCAATCAAAAGAATTTCATACCCATTTTTTGTAAGATGTTTTACCATAAAATCAAGTTCTTCATCAATGTCATCAAATATATAGTTTGGTATCTCTTGGTAGGAAATTTTTTGAAATCCTCATGTTCTCAAAAGAGAAAGATAGTGAGAGGTAATCGGAGAAAGATCTTTTTCAGGAAAAAAATTCTTGTCTCATAAATCCCAAAAACTTGTTTTATTATTATCATAGTTTGTAGCTCTATTTTGAGTAATTTCAGTCAAAGCACGTAAAATAGCAATATCTTTATTTGAATGCGTTCCCATATGAAAATTCATGGCATAATGACCAACGAATTGATATTGTTCGTTATAAACAATCGCTCCAATAGTATGAGTTTCAAAAAAGAAAGAACAATCCAAAATATACATCTCAAATCCAAGAGACTGTATTTTTGAAATAAGTTCGTTGATAGCTGGGTGAGTAATCGTTGTGATATCGATAACTTTCGGAGCTTCAAGATTTACCATCATTATATTATAAATATGCCTTTCTATTGTTTCATAAATAGCGTGTAAAATAGCTTCCGAGAGAGTATTTCCAGCTCAGAGACAATTCGTTGTTAAAAACTCAGGTTCATACCAAGGGATGTATTTATGTACCTTTTCTGAGAGAGAGTATGCTTGAATAAAGGGAAATTCCATCCTGTCATAAAAGACTCCTTCTGCTACCCTTTTTTTATCTCCTCTTGTCAGAATCATTTTCTCAAGAGAAATTTTTGGGTCTGGAATATCCTTATATAAACAACAAGGAAGTTCATTATTTACTTTTTCTATCATTTTATACCACGAATATCGTTCACAAAATTCCATTAATGCACTTGCGATAGCTTGGTATTTCGTAAGTCATTTCCCCCAGTTATTTCGCTTCCCTACGTTTGAGAAAATACAATAAACATATTCTTTAAATATATCTAAATCTCAAATAGGATACAGTTTTATATTTTCTTCATCCCAAATTCACGTTGTTTTTAGACGAGAAAGAACCTCTCTCACAGTATCTTGAGGAGCTTTTACTCTATGAGTATCAAAAGTATAATTTTTTTTCATAGTTTTTATGCTTCTGTTATAAAAACTTTCCCTTCATTTCTATCCACATTAAGTTGTATTTTATCGAAACTTTGAAGTTTATTAAAATTTTTTGTATCAAAAATAATATTCTTTTTGAATTCTGACGCGAGAGCCACGGCATGCGAACCAAAAGAACTCCTTGGAATAATAAGAAGGTCTATCTTCTCAAGAAGAGGAATCCATGTTGGCTCAAAGTCATGAGTATAAAAAGCAAGAGGATTATCTATTTTCGTAAAATCGTGTAACGTTTTTATATCTCATAAAAGTTTATATTTGTGAGAAGGCAGATGGTGGAAAACATAATTTCACCAAATAGTATCTCAGAAAGAAGAAGTTGATATTTTATTTAAAAGCCTAAATACCATCATATCTTTCTTTATCTGCTGTCGTATACAGCGAACAAGAATTGATTCTTTTCGTAAAATTCTTTTTAAAAAATTATAAAAATTCCACTTTTTCGTTTCTTGATATTCAAAAAATGAAAGAAGAATCTTATAAGCAGGAATCTGTTGACTTACAAGATTCATAAGACTTGCTATTTCTTCATTATTTTGAGAGACTCTTTGAATCAGAAATTTTATTTCTTTCACATCAAAAAGATACTCATGTATATCATGATAAAAAGAAAGCGTATACGCTTTTCAGTCAAAAAAGAATACCCTTGAAAAAACAAAGTCCGGATGAAAATGAATAAAAATAATATCAATACCAAATTCAAGAGAAAATTTATAAATCAAATCCTGAAACTCTTTTTTACTCGGATGAATAGTGGAATTTCCTCCATTTCGAGCTCAAATAAAATCAAATTTTATATCATGCAGAACAATTCGTAGATGTTCAAAAGTTTTTCATTCATGAACACAAAATCATAAATAATGATAGAGAAGAAAATAATGGTTCTCAAAAACAGCGAATTCATTTGAACTATATCAAAGAGAAGATAAAAGTTCTAAAAGTCATTTCCAAATTCTTTCAAAAGAAACAACTTTCTTATGAGGAACATAGTTAACATAACGAGTAATTCAAATATCAAGTTTCTGAGAAGGAATACTCTTAAATTGGAAAAAAATAATTTCTGAATGACAAGAGGTAAATTCAAGAATAAAATTTCAAGAATGCTTTCATAATATATTCTCTATAACTTCTAAAAGTGGAAAAATCAAAGATTCTTTTGTAATGTATGGACGAAGAATATGATTATTTTCAATAAAAAAAATATATTCAAGAGTCTGTGAATTATTTGGTGTCGTTATACCAAAATTAAACTCAGGAGCCAATGAAACAATAACCGTATTTCATTGTCTATTCACAACCCCTGCAAATTCTCATTTTACCAAAGGTTGGATAATAAGTGGGATATATGGATGATCTCTATACTCAAGTTTTGTATGAAGATACTTTATAGAGTCGCTCTGATTAAAGGTTATAGCTTCTTGTATAGCATGAGGAATTTCTTCTTTTGTTTTTACAACTACACTTTTATAAACTCATGAGAGCTCATGTTTTTTATTTTTTCATCATTCAAAAGGGGACGAACTACGAATAATATATCCTTCAGATGAGTGAGGAAGAGAAAGAATACTTTTATGAAAATCTCAAGAATCTAAGAAAAAATTTCTCACTTCTTCGACTGAGAAAGCAAAGGTATCTGGAATAGTTCATCAAAGAACGGAATATATATACTCTATTCATTCATATTTTCCTCAAAAGAATCCTTCTTGTTCTTGAGAAGAAGGATTCTTTTGAAAATGAGGATTTGAAGAGAGATATTTCATAAAAAAGAATTATCAGACAGGATGAAGTTCATCATCTCACCATTTTTCATAGTATGTTTTCCATATTCACTCGCACTTATCAAAGAGAGAACAATTTTGACATTTTTTTGTGCGAACACGACCCGTATTTTTTCTTCATTCAACAACGTCACTATTATGAAAGTCGGGAGCACTATGCGTCACATTAGTATAAATTTGAGTTTCTTTTATTTCTGAAATATTATTTTCAAGATATTCTGGAAAATAACAAAGAGGAACATAACGAACTCGATAAATCATTCCATTGGTATTTCCCCAATCAAGAAGTTCTCGCATTTTTGGCGCCGCTTCAGAGATACGAGGCATCAGTTTTTCAAACTCATTATTAACTCCTCATTGATTTGGATCTGCAAAAATAAATTCTGAACTTCCAAGACATCCAAGTTGTTTTATAAGTTTCCCAAGGTCTACAAGGTCATGGAAATTTCATTTTTCTATAGCTGTATTGGTTCCTATTTTCTCTTTTGGGAATCAAAGTTCTTGCCAATTTTTAATTCAAAGAAGCAATTTTTCATACGATTTTGGTGTCGATGTAAGCAAGTTGTGAAGTTCTGGAGTCGACCCATGGATAGAAAAAACAATGCTATCAAGAACATGTAAATCATACAACTTTTGAGCAAATTCTTTATTTGCCAGCCTATTTCCATTGGTTACTAAGTATGAATGACGAAAATTACAAGATTTTATGAACTTCATAATAGTAAAAAAATCTTTACGGATTGTCACTTCTCATCAGATAATCTCAAGAATCTCTGTTCCATTTTGTTTCGCCATCAAAATATCTTTTAGTACTTCTTGAGTGGTTCTATTGATTTCTCTTTTATTGAGATCAATACAAAAACGACAAATATTATCACACGCATATCAAACAAATATAACGGTTTTCTTCCCTGCCCAGGCATCCTTTATATCAGCGATCGGTTGAAATCTAAAATTATCTTTATTTTCAATAATTTTTATATGTTGAATATCCTTTTTTAAAAATGGTTTTATTTCATCTTCCCCGTTAAACTCACAGTATGCTTCATGAATTCACATACAGTATTTTGAGAGTTTACAAGCACTACATTTTCCAGTGAAAGTTATCTCATGACTTGGAAGCGTTCTCCAAAGATACTTCCAAAGTTTTGTATTTTGAATAGTACACAGAGGAAAATGGTAGAGTCTAAACTTTTGAATTCAAAATTTTTCTCCCCACTTCAGAAACACTTCTTCATTTATATCCATAACTTCTTTATAGGACATTTTTGTGAGCTGTATATTATCAATCGCTTGTCATTCAAACTCCATCATAACAGTGACAATAGAATCAATGTTTGGAAAATATTTATGGATTACCTCATACATTTTATCGAGATGACGAAAATTCTGCCCTTGAATAATAAAACGAATTTCTAGTGTCTGATTATGGTATTTTTTATATTTTAAAACATTGTATATTCACTTCAACAGTTCATCCCATGCTCATTTCTTTCTTACAATAGCTTCATGCGTCTGAGCATTATATCAGTGAACAGGAAAGACAAGATGATAGTTTTCTAACGTCGATATCTTTTTAGTAAATTCTTCGTTTGCAAATCGGTCACCATGTGTTAATTGTACAAGGCGAGAATTTGGAAATTTCTCTCGTATATAAGAAAGAATTTCAAAATAATGTGGATTCAAAGTTGGCTCACCACCAGTAATAGTCCAGTCATCTTTCATATCAGGAAAACGATGAAAGTTTCTATCATCTCAAGAGGCAAAACTATCGATTCTTTGTTTAATAATATCAATATGATATTGATCACCTGTATATTTATATTCAAACGTATTTGAACACATCGTACATTTATGATCACAAGCAGGCCATAAAGCTATATCTGGCATTTTATTTTTTTTAGAAACTAATGATTCTGTTCTTCTTGAACTTCGTTAATTAACCACTTAAAAAGTGGGAAGTATTCTCATTCTAAAGAATAAAGTTCGAAGTTTTCGTGAAGAAAAACGATAAAAAAATCAATTAAGGTTCAAACTCTTACAACATCATTTCGTTGATTTAAAGATGATTCTGGAAGAGTTGTATCTATAATCCTTGTTAGAAATACTTCATTTTTCCCTAAATCAAAAAACTGCTTAAAATTATTGAGATCAAGGGTTTCCAGTTGCAAAATAAACTTCATGTTTATATGAAGTTTATCTTTACGAAAGAGAATTTTATAATCGTTTGTAAAAGAAACCTCTCAAAGCAAGTAAAAATAGTATAAAATCAAAAGCTTTAATTGCTTTTTATCTCTAACAAAAAATCAATCTCTTGTGATAATATTTTTTATCAAATATACGAGAGTATTTGAATTGATTCAAAATTTAAATGATTTCAAGGTTTCAAGAAAAGAATCTCGATATTGAGCATCTTCATACAAAGATATAATTCTTTCAACAGACATAATATAAGTTTGTGATTTTAGACAAAAAGAAACTACTCACAATATACGATTTTTCTCTTTGAAAGCAAGAGTATAAATCACTCTTTAAAAGATTACGAGCAAAAATTTAAAATAAAAAAATCAATATTTTGAGTAAAAGAAAGAAGTTCTTTCTTTTCGGAAGAAAATAAGATTAGTGTATCCTTTTCAAAGATATAAAAAGAACTTTCTGAAAATATATTTCCTTTAAAAATATCAGAAAACACTCCCTCATATATACGAAGAGTATCAAAAGAGTTTTCTTTAAATCAATCAAGTGATACCCAATTTGATTTATTAAAGTATATTACTAGTTTTTTGGATCTTTTTAAAATAAATTGATAGTACTCATTATCCTCTCTTTGTATAAGTTTTTCTTGAATTTTTAACCTCTCAATACTTTCACTACAATCATACGAACAAGGAGTCCAAGTCAAAAACGCTCCTGAAAAATACTGAAATAATCGAGTAAATTCATAGTTATATTCTTTTTCAAGTAAATATTCCGGTATAGACTCATAAGAAGATATGTCATTGAGAAGATATGAAAAAGTTTTTGTCCTTTGATAAACAGTTAAAAAAGTTTCCATATCCATTCTCGATTGTATACAACAATTTGGATACCCAAGATATTCGCCAATTCACCTACCATCAAAACGACTTATTTGCGTAGCAATTGTCATAACTTCATCTTTATTTTTTCAGTATACCAAGAGACTATTTTTTTGACTTCAAAAGCTTGGTGCTTCAAAATGAGTAATAGCAAGATGCATATTATACAACTTAAAAAACGGGATAAGGTTTTGCAAACGCATTCTCATTGTAAAAGTATCTCAAAAAGAGATTTTTGAAATATCTTTCACTCCTACTTTTTTTATTCATGATAGTACTCAAAAAAACTCATTTTTCGGAATTAAATCCTCTATATAAGTATTATCTGGATAGTTATTGGCAAAAAAGAATCTCATAATTTATTCATAACGTGTTATATATTTTTGAAGTCTTTGAATAAGTATGTCGTAGATAAACCTATATCATTCACCAAGGTAGTATTGTTCTATTTTTTGAAGTTCATATTCAGCCTTTTTATAATCTCCAAGTTCAAGAAGAGCTTCTGCCTTTCGCATAAAAGGTTCGAATGTTCGGTACTTTCATTCCGTCATTTTTTCATATTTTTCAAGTACCTGAAGAGCATGAGTAAATTTTCAAAGTTTATTATATATTTCAGCCTGCCAAACATACACCCATGCGACCTCTGGTAAAAGAATTACGACAGTATCAATCATACTTTCGGCTCTCAAGAGATTTTTTTCTCATGGAATTGACGACATAAGGATACCTAACTTTGCCATTATCCAAGGATTTTCTTTATCAAGAGAGAGTGCATGCATATAAAAAGCATATGCTTTTTTTGTATCTCATGTATGAAAATAATAGGAACCAAGAGCAATAGAAGAAAAAAGAAAGTGTTGGTTTTTTTTAAAAGAAAGTAAGAGGTATTTTAAAGAAATACTATCAAGCATCTCTGAAAAGCGAAAGTAGTAATCACGTGGCCCCTTTTTTGTGAATGATATGGCATAGAGAAAATCAATCAAATAGTGGCTTCCAAGAATACTCTCTAAAGAACTTCGTTCACAATTTTCAGAGTACCATTCAAAAATGGTACTGATAAAAGGAAATATTTTTTTATCTTGTTTTTCAATTTTATTTCAAAGAAGAATCAAATTTTGGTCGAAAAGATAGTATTTTTGGAGAAACATTTTTTCTTGCTCTGAGAAACTTCCCTCCTCTTGAGAAATTGAGAAACCAAGAATAGTATCTTGTATTTGAGGAACTTGAATACAAAGAGGAAATTGATTAGAGCGACAATAACTAAAAATAGTTGTTTGTCACCGAATATGTCCCCAATCTTTCAGCGGATTTCTATCTTGTTTATTGAGTATATATTCAACCAAAATTTGTATATAAATTTCTTCAAATACATTCTTATTTTAGGAGATTCGGAAGTAAAACTTGGAAATGTGCAAAAACGAGTAAGTCGAGGACAAGGTGAATTGCGCAGCAAGAGA
>CAYUZH010000029.1:0-12139 GCA_964449635.1 uncultured Candidatus Peribacteria bacterium
TTGTATAACATCACTATTTTATTTATTAGATGGTGATTTTATACAACCATTTCTACTAGAATACAAGAAACTCAATCAAGAAAAGGAAAATGAGCTGAAAGAAGCATATTCAAGGTATGAAAACATCACTGAAATAGAAAAATATTTTATCGAAGAGATGTGTAATGTTTTTGGAATATGAGCAAGAGTAAAGTATCTGGAAGAAATTCTCAATAATTTTAACATTATTGTTCGAAGACTCTTTCCTAAAAAATACTCTAAAAGTTCTAAGTTCAAAGATCCTATAGATGTTCAAAGTATTTCCATTGTTGAAGTATTGAGACTCTATATTCATCTCCCAGATAATGTAAATAAGAATATAAAGTGTCCATTTCCTTGGCATCCAGACAAAAGTCCGAGTTTCAAAATATATAAGAAAACAAACTCATTCTATTGTTTTTGATGCCATAAAGGAGGAGACTCTATAAAACTTATCGGTTACATGGAGAATTTAGACAACAAACAAGCTTGGATTAAGTTCCAACAAGAGTTTAATTTTTAATTTTTCGATTATGAAAAACACCTTTAAAGAACTAGAGAATCTAGGCAATGATCCACTTAACTTAAGTGAAAAAGAACAGGAAAAATATGATAAACTAAAAAATATAATTGAATCCTCTTGAGACAAATATATTTATATTAAAGGGATTCCCAAGTTTTACTGGGTAAAGAGACAGAGGTTCTTTACTCCAAATGAGACCGCTTTTAATCTAAAAATCTCCCTAGAAGACCTTAAAAAGGCTCGATGATGGAAGTTAATAGATGACTTTGATGATTTTTGTTATAGCTGAAACGATATTGAGTGAAGCTATAACTTGCTTGATCCAGATAGTATACTCAAATTTTGAGGTGCTGAAATAAAATTAGACCCTTATATAGAGAAATTGATTCACAATGTTTGTGGTTATAAAAAAGAAAATATAGATTGGTTATTAACAGCTACCCTCTATAAATACATAAATATAGATGATCATAGAATGCCTTGTGTTATACTTTACTGAGCTTGATGAAGTTGAAAATGAACCTTTGTAAAGCTACTCTCAGTAATTTTTTGAAGTGAAAATGTACTTGCAAATCTTTGAAACAGAGAACTAACTTCTAATTTTGATACTTACAAATGAAATAAACTGGTAGTTGAGTATGCAGAAGTTACCTCTAGAAATACAAATGATGATTATAAAGTTCTAAATAAGCTTAAGAATCTTATTTGAGCTGAGTATATTACTATAAACGATAAATGAATCAGACCATACCAGATGAGAAATATCGCATGGTTCTTTATCTCATCAAATAGTAATACTCCAGTACAGTTAGACGATAAAGATAAATGAAATAGAAGGTTTACTATAATCCGCTCAGATTATAAACTTTCTAGTGATGATGCTGGAAAAATATATGAGGCTATAGGAAATAATCAAAAGGTAAGAGAATTTCTCGTTTGGTTATTTGATACTTATAAAGAAGTAGTTTCTTGGGCAAGTATTCAAGCCCTTACAAATCAAGATAAAGTAGACCTAGAAGATAGAGTTCAAAATGAAGCCAATAACTTTTGGGACTGGTTTGAGGAAAATAATACTGATATATTATCTACTTGAAATAAAATAAGGAAAACAGTAATAGATGAATTTATACAAAAATATTGTACTGAAATGAGCTTAAGTTTGTATGAATTTAATAGGTATTTTATCAAAAATTCACGATACCTATATAAAAAAATAAGGCTTTGAAAAGAAACTTTTTATGGGTTTGAAATTTCAAAGAAGTAAAAAACAAAAAAGAACATAGAACTTTAGAACAAATAATAAAATGTTCTACTGTTCTGTGTTCTATTCAAAAATTATATCTTTACTATTACACTATGTCAGAATGACAAATCAAACAAAAACTTACTGAAGACACAATCAGAAAGTTATCACAAGCATTTTCTCTTGACTGTTCAGTCAAAGAAGCCTGTATGTATGCCAATATCTCAACAGATACTTACTACAGATGGATAAAAGAATTCCCTGAACTCTCTGACGAATTTGAACGTCTTCGCCAACTCCCAATCTTTAGAGCGAGAATGCGAGTTATTAAGGGAATAGACGAAAGTTTTGATAATGCTTTAAAGTACCTCAAAGTGAAGAAAAGAGATGAGTTTTGAACCGCAAAACCAGTGGAGCCAAAAAAAGAGGATAAATCCCATGGAACTATGAGCAGTGATTTTATTCAAAAACTTATAGGGAGAATGAATACTCAAAGCATTACAACTTGAATGTTAACAACCCCTCCTCAAGAGGAAAAACCCTTGGATACATGAGAAAATAAAGAAGTTTAGCTTTTCAATATATAAAACTTCGCTATACTGCTCATACGACTTAAACACACGACAAAACTTTTAAAAAGAACTGTATAGGGCAGTTCTGCTAAATCATCATACTCTTTTTAGAAGTAGGTTGTGTTTAGGTCGTCAGGACTGCCCTTTTAGTTTCTAAACTTATTTATTAACTATATATACTATGAAGTTATTTCTCTATGCTAGAAAATCACAAGAAGATGAAGGAAAGCAAATACAATCAATAAATGACCAACTAAAAGCGATGAGACAACATGCTCAAACTCTTTGACATACTATAGTAGAAGAGTTTACTGAGTCTATGTCAGCAAAAGCCCCATGAAGACCAGTATTTGGAAGAGTACTTGAAAAGTTGAAACAATGAAAAGCTGAAGGAATTATTGCTTGGAAACTTGATAGACTATCGAGAAATCCAATAGATAGTTGAAATATCCAATATATGCTCCAAACAGGAGAATTAAAAGTAATTGTTACAAGCGAAAAAACGTTTGATGTAGTCGATAGTGGACTCATTATGAGTGTTTTATGAGGTATGAGTAATCAATTTCTCCTTGATTTATCAAAGAATGTAAAAAGAGGAATGGACTCAAAGGTAGAGAAAGGGTGGAAACCTTGAGTGGCACCAGAAGGATACAAGAATGACTTTGAAAATAGAACCATTATCCCAGATCCTATTAACTTTGATAAGATGCGAAAGGTATGGGATTTAATGTTAACAGGGAACCACTGTGTACCTAAAATAGTGGAGATAGCAAATACTGAACTAGGATTTATAACTCGTAAGAAGAGAAAAACAGGAAATAAACCTCTTTGAATCTCTCATTTGTATAATATCTTTAATAACTACTTCTATACAGGCGACTTTTACTATAAGTGAGTATTAAAGAAAGGGAATCATACTCCTATGATTACTCATGCAGAGTTTGAAAGAGTACAGATGCTTCTATGAAGTAAAGCGAAGATGAAGATAGATAAACACGAATACCCATTTTCTGGTCTTATAAAGTGTGGAGTTTGTGGAAGTATGATAACCGCAGGGAAAAAAGAAAAGCAGATGAAACCATCATGACAGTTAAAAATATATAGATACTACTGGTGTACAAGAAAGAAGAAGGATATATGTAGTAAGTGTAAGGAAAAAGCCATAACTATCTGAAAAATGGAAGAACAAGTGGAACAAATCCTATCAACTATCAAAATTGATAGAGATTTCAAAGAATGGGCTATAGATATTTTAAAAAGAGAGGTTTTAAGTGATGAATCTAAAAGGGAAGAGGAAATACAAAAATATAGAGACCTCGTAGAAAAAGAGAAGGAAAAAAAGAAAAAGCTCACTACAATGCATATAAATGGGAACATATCTTTAGAGGAGTATGAGGATATGAGGAAGGAGATAGATACTCAGATATATACCTTTACAAGACTGACAGAAAAAAATTTTTCCGAAAATGAGAAAAAATTAGAGTTTTTAGACTCAATCCTTACTAAAGCTATAGTTTGACTCGAAGAATTTAAAAATGGAGACATTGGTACAAAAAGGGCAATGTTTAAGAATCTGGGTTATGACTTTACTTTACAAGATTGAAAATTAGCTTGAACACTGTATCCTTGGTATGAAGTTCTAAACAACAATCAGAATGGGTTGATAGAAGAAGATAATAGGATTGCACCAACAAAAAATAGCACTACAGAGGGTAAAAGTAGTACTATTTTGGGTAAAATTTCACAATGGCAAGGATGGTAGGAATTGCACCTACGCCTTCTGCCTTCGGAGGGCGGACACTCTTCTAATTAAGCTACATCCTTATAAAAATTTTAAGTACCAAATACCAAACACAAAATTGTTACGCATTGTAGTATATTCAAAAAAATATATTCCAAAATTTTTTATATTTTTTATTTGGTATTTTTTATTGACATCGCTCCCATATACGCAATCCCGATAGCATCAGCAGCATCATCTGGTTTTGGAATCTCTTTGAGTCCAAGAATCATCTTGATAGCATTTTGGAGTTGTTTCTTGTTAGCGGCACCATTTCCTGTAATCGCTTTTTTAACCTGGAGAGGAGTATATTCGACGAGAGCAATACTTGCTTTGATAGATTCATAGAGAACCACGCCACGACACTGCGCAACATCGATTCCTGTTTTGAGATTATTGGTGAAAAAAATCTTCTCAATAGCCACAAGATTAGGACTATATTTTTCTATCAAGTGCTTTACATCGGTTCCGATTTCAAAGAGTTTCTCAGCTACTGGGATTTTTGGAGTCGTTGAAATCACTCCATAATCAAGCAGCGTGAAAGTATGCCCTTTTTTTTCGATAAGAGCATATCAAACTGTCGTACTTCCTGGATCAATTCAAAGGACTATAGGCATAGGAGGATTATATCTTCCAATTAAAATAGGACTCGAGTTCTAATCGCTCATCATCAAATTGAAAGAGTTTCCCTTGTTTTTTCAACTTCTCAAGCACTCCATCAACGATTTTTTGACTCACATTTTCTCCATAAATATTTCCTTTTTTCATATGTTTATTGGCAATGGCTCACTTTACTATCTCAGCGATAAGTGCTGAATTGACAGGAGGAGCAATGATATTACATCCCTCAAGAATCGTCTCAGTTCTATCAGAACCAAAACGAACCGTGACACAAGGAGTTCCAACGATATTGGCTTCTTCTTGCATACTCCCACTATCGGTTACGACCGCTCCAGCCTGACTAATCATATCGATAACTTCCGCATGGTGCGCAAGTGCTGGGCCATAGGCGAAATTATCAGTATATTTCTTTTTGAGATGTTCAATATCTTCTCTAAGTCCATAGTTATCAATAGCGAATTCTGAAGCATAAAGTCCAAGAAAACAAACGTATACTCAGTCTTCTATAAGTTTTTTGATACCGTGATAAATAGCGAGAAAACGTTCTTTTTTTTCACAGTTTTCACGTCTATGAATCGTGATAAAAATAAAAGGTTTTCACTTCATATTTGGATACATTTCAAATGCTTTTGAAGAATCTCTTTTTGTCATCGATATTTTGACAGCATCAGCGACCGTATTTCACACAACTTCTATGTTTTCAAGAGGAAATCCTTCATTTTTCAAAGTTTTTTTGTAGAGCTTATGAGGAACGGCAAAGTATCCAGTACTCGCTTCAACGCCTCTCGTGTCAAACTGTTCTGGATAGGGTTCGATACTTCCAAGTTCATAGATATCTTCATCTTGAAGTGTTTTATAGTAATCATTCCAATCAAATTTTCCCGCTTCATAATCCTTGAAAAGTGTATGGTAGAACTCAGCTTTTGGAGTAAAAGTTCTGATACCTGCCTCCACATGCACGACGGCAAATTTATTGAGGAAAGCAGCTTTATCAGCCGTTGTTGCTGTCAGGGTATCTCCATGAACATAGGGAACAGGAATCTTTTTATATTCTTCGGAAAGTTCAAGGAGAATATTTCCAAGACGATCGATGATTTGAGAAAATTTTGTATGGAGTTTTCCAGATATATTGAGATTGATATCAACGGTCATTCCAAATTCTCAGAGGACTCATTGGCTCAGATTATAATCATAGTGCTGTCCTGTATGGATAAGAACAACGAGTTCACCTCTTGATTGAAGCTCCTGATAAAGCGGGGCTTGTTTGATGATATCTGGTTTTGTCGCTATCATGATGATATGAGCGTATTTTTTGCTTGAAGATTGTATTTCACTCCAAAATCATTCTCGTATATATACTTGGTTTTCTGTACTCATAAAGACTATTTTCAAAGTTAAACGTTAATATAGTTATTATTTTTGTAAATTTCTCTTGATATCAATATGGTTTTCTTGGATAACAACCAAGTTTTTATTGAGGATAAGAGCCATCGTTGCAAATATATTGAACCCTATTTTTCGCCCGCTTGATACTTGATTAGCTAAGTGTCAAAGTGCATTTTCTACTTTTCACAAAACAATCTGTTTCTTCTCCTCGTCTTTGAGTGCTTGGAGATATTCATCACGAGTGATTCGCAGTTCTTCTGGCAGGTATCTCGAGACTTCAGGATTTGTATGAATAGCATCTATTTTTCAGAGGATGTCTTGTATCTCCTCAGAATCAATGACTCCATCACGAGCGATATCTTTTATAAAATTGACAGCAGATGTATCCATATCTCCATCTCGAATCATCTCTTTGAGTTTTGAGAGATTTTCTTCTGTTTCTATTTTTTTTCGTTTCTTTTTTTCAACTATTTCATTCTGTTCTTGTTGTTTCTTTGATTCTGTCTTTTTCTTTCTCTCTAGACTTTTCTTATTTTCCTCATCCTGTATAAAACCTTCTTTTGACATAAGTGACTTGGGATAATAATAAATTTTACTTTAGTATAAAAAAATATATAAATATTCCAAATTTTAACCATTCTTTTTGCTATGATTTGGTGAATATTTTGAGTATTTTTAAAAAGTTTCGAAAGTATTTTTCGGAAAAAATCACTTGATCAAAGTAAAAAAGTGACACCGCTTGCTTTTGACTTTTTTGGAAGTATTTTCGGACTTTGTATCGGAAGTATCTTTTTTCTTTTTGGGATAGAAGGAAGTTATGATTACTCATCAAGCATAGTTTTCCTTATTCTTGTTTGAATTGTTTTCCGGCTTTCATCAAGCTATTTGATGCAAAAAGTGTACCGCAATGAGAAACTTTCAACGATTACTCCCTATGAAAACACGAACGAGATGCTTTCGATTATCCTCGCTTTTTTCATTTTTCGAGATGTTTCGATGACTTCTTTTTGTATTGCTCTCAGCATAGTAGTATTTACTATTATCTATACAGTGGATTTTAAAAAACTGACGTTTCCACGTTTCTTTTGAACCTTTTTTACCGCTCAAATTCTCTTGACACTGTACTATGTTTGTATTGGATTTATCGTAAAAGAAATTTCATATACAGAGTATTTTGCCTTAGAATCACTTTTTTGATTTATTGTTCTTCTTTCATTTACCATAAAACAAAAACAGATATCAGTGCTTCTCCATCAATCAAAAAGTTTTTATCAAGATAGAATAATCGCTTCTTTTTTATGATATGCGGGTTTTATCCTTTGAATTTATATCGTTTCCGAGTTTTGACTCCTGCTTTCGATGATATTTTCTTTTCTCTATGTTGTATTTACGATGGGATTTTCATTTCTCTTTTTCTGAGATGTTCCAAAATTAAAAAGTATCGCTTTTGCTATTTTGGTAACAAGTTTCGTTCTTCTCTGATTTTATAATAGATAATTTTTATGAATCATATCTTTTTTGCGTACCTCCACAGCTCGGGGATCTCTCAAAAAAAACTTACCCAAATTTTTGAAGAAGATATAGATCCGAGTGTTTTTTTTGAATCTCTTTCAGACAAAACGCTTTCACCGTATTTTCCAAATACGGAACAAAGAAATAAAATCATCGAAACAAAAGCAAAACTTGATACAGCATTTATTGAAAAAATATTTTGAAAACTCTGAGTTCATATCATATCGATTCTCGATGCAGAGTATCCTGAGAATCTGAGAAATATTTCAAACCCTCCGTTTCTCCTCTATGTAAAATGAACGCTCGATAATTCTCCAAAAATCGGAGTGATTGGTTCCAGAAAAATGACGAGTTACGGGGAAAAAACGATTCAAACCCTTATTCCTCCTCTTGCAAACTCTTTTACTATTGTGAGTGGGGGAGCTATTTGATGTGATACAAATGCTCATATGGAGACACTAAAATTTTGAGGAAAAACAATCGTTGTCGTAGGAACATGAATCGATAAAGTCTATCCAGCACCAAATGCAAAACTCTATGATGATGTCGTCGCTTGAGGAGGAGCTATTGTCTCAATATTTCCACTTTGAGAAGGTCCACAGATGTATAATTTTCCGATTCGAAATGAAGTAATTGCTGGACTTTCAAACGGAGTACTCGTGATAGAAGCAGGGGAAAAATCAGGAACTCTTATAACCGCTTGACTTGCTCTTGAACAAGGTCGAGATCTCTTTGCGGTTCCGTGAGATATTTACAAAACAAATTCATTTGGATGCAATAATCTCATAAAAAAATGAGAAGCCAAGATGGTAACAGGAGTCAATGATATTTTAGAAGAGTATAATTTTTCACTGGTATGAGAAAAAAATATTGAAAAACCAAACTTTTCAAATAAAACCGAAGAATCGATTTATAATCTCCTCGTACTAGAAAGCAGAACGATAGATGAACTAGCTCAAAAGATATCGCTCGAAACAAGTCAGATAGCCATAGCTCTCTCGCTTCTTGAGATTTGAGGTCTCATCAAAAAAACAAAAATTTGAAAATATGAAGTTTGCTAAATTTTTTAAAATTATATAATAATTACAGTTTATTTCTTATTTGAAACAAAAACGTGATATTCGAATACCTTCTCAAAATCGAAATCGTTGTGTTTTTGCTCTCATGAGCCTATATATTTTATTATGTATGGGATAGAATATTGGGGTTTTATAACAAGATACGTACTCTTTTAAATCCAAATTTTCTAAAAGAAAAAAAGCAAGTAACCGAAGATGTCATAGAAGAAAAAGTTGAGATAAAGAAAACGTTGAAATCAAACAAAGAAACTTCTGACGTCAATATCGAAGAGTATAAAAAACATAAAAAACTTTCAGAAGAAGAAAAATCAAGACTCACTGAAATTATAAAAAAAGTAAAAGTACATTCGCAAAAATCATACTTCGATAGTGCAAAAGCTTTGATTATTGAGGGACTCGCTATTGATAAATTTAACAAAGACCTCAATCTTGAATTAGCTCGAATTTACGAAGAAGAAAAAAATTATAAAAATGCGGAGTATATTTATAGAGATATCGTTGATGTCGTTAAAAATAATGATGATATCCTCAAAAAACTTGGATATATATTAGCACTCCAGAAAAAATTTACTGATTCTATAGATATATACGAAAAACTTTTTCATAAAAATGCGGCTGATATGGAGGTAGTCGAACTTCTCACAGATCTTCACTATGAAGTAGGGAACTATGGTCATAGTATGCGATATGTTATCCTTTCTCTCAAAGAAAAACCAAGAAATGTAGAACGCCTGATTATGAAAGCTGACCTGCTCAAAAGAGAAGCAAAAATAGAAGAAGCGATGCTCGCGTATAAACAAGTACTTGAACTTCAACCATACAATACAGAAGCTCGTCAAAACCTCAGAGAGTACGAAAATGCTACAAAATAATAAAAGACCTCCGAAACTTCGGAGGTCTTTTATTTAAATACTGATTTCATGAATAATCTCTTTCATATCAGTATGAATCTTTGCTCGTATCTCATGAATTTGTCATGTAGCAATATCATCCCAACGAAAAAAGTGAGAATGGAGTGCTTGTCTGTCAAGTCAGAATACCCACGATACAAGATCATTTCTTTTAAAATCTCAATACAGACTATCTCAAATAATAGGAAATCCATTCTCTGCACAATGGAGACGTATTTGATGTTTACGTCCTGTTTTTATTTCTACTTCTAAATAACTCAGTAAAAGAGTAACTCCTCTGAGAGTAACTGTTTTTTGGTTGAGGATTTTATAATGCGTCTCTGCTTGTTTCCCATCATTTGAAACACTACACTTTTTTCAATTTTTTGGATCAAAGATAGGGAATGTTATGACTCATTCATAGTCAGGGACTTTTCCTGTTACGACACATCTATATTTTTTTACAATCCCTTCTCTTGTCTCTATTGATCTATTGAGTCTTTTTATGGTATCTTGATTAAGGCAAAAGACAATAGCTCCACTGGTATCGTAATCAAGTCTATGAGCCATATAAACCCTTTTTCAGAGAGTATTCTCTACTTGTCCTATAAGAGTGCCTTTAAACCCTTTTGAAACAGGATGTACAAGAGTTTTTGGATTCTTATTGACCGCTAAAACTCAATCGTTATGATACATAACATATCCTCCACCATCTAGTTGAGCTCAACTAAAATTCATATTTGACAATTTATATTTTATATTAACTATAATAATTTTAAATGTATATATGTCAATATTTTTATCTTTTCACATTTTCCTTACACAAAAATACTTTTTAACATTTACAAACAGGCAAAAGTTTATAAAGTCTCTAAGTTATAAATTGTAAAGTATAAACTGTATGATAAAAGTTCCACCACACTCGATAGAAGCTGAGCAATCCGTTCTTTGAAGCCTCCTCGTAGATAAAGATGGATTTCTTGTTATCGGAGATATGATTCTCCCAGAAGATTTTTATGTGGATTCTCACGCTCTGATATTTGATGCGATGCTTGAACTTTATAAATTTAATAAACCTATCGACCTTATCACAGTGAGAGAAAAACTCGCTGATAAAGGACATCTCGAAAAAATAGGAGGGATTACTTACTTATCAGAACTTGTTGAAATCGTCCCAACGAGTGCCAATATTTATGAGTATACTCAAATCGTAAAAAATAAATCCGTACATAGAAAATTGATAAAATGAGGAAATGATATTATATCCTATGGATATGACGAAGGAACTCCGATATCAGAACTTCTCGAAAAATCAGAGAAATCACTTTTTAACGTGACACAAGTTTTTATAAAAAATAAACTTATTCATATCAATGAAATCTTAGCTCAAAGATACGAAGAATTTGCAGAAATTCATGAAAATCCAGAACTCATTACAAAACATAGACTCCAAGTAGGATTTAGAGATCTTGATCATAAACTTGGTGGACTCAAAGGAGGTGATATGGTCGTACTGGCGGCTCGTCCAAGTATGTGAAAAACCGCATTTGCTCTCAATATGTCACAAAATATCTGATTTAAAGGAAAAAATGTCGCTATTTTTTCACTTGAGATGAGTAAAGAACAACTCACCGATCGTATGATATCGGCAGCCATTGGTATCGACAGTTGGAAACTCGCAAAATGAGAACTTGAAGACGAAGAATTTGCTCGTATAGGAGAAGCTATGGAGCGTTTATCAGCAGCCAATATCTATATAGATGATAGTGCGGGAGGAAGTCTCATGGATTTGAAATCAAAAGCTCGTCGTCTCAAGATGCAAGCAGGACTTGATATTATTATCATCGATTATATACAGTTGATGACCAATGGAAATAGCCTGAATCGTGTACAAGAAGTTTCTGAAATTAGCCGTTGAATAAAATCACTTGCCCGTGAACTCGACGTCCCTATCATAGCTCTTTCTCAATTATCGAGAGCGGTTGAATCTCGTCCAGATAAAAGACCGGTTCTTTCAGACTTGAGAGAATCAGGAAGTATTGAACAAGATGCAGATATTGTAATGATGTTGTATAGAGAAGAATACTATGATGAATTTACAGAAAAAAAATGAGTCACCGAAGTATTTATACGTAAAAACCGTAATGGTCCAACGGGATGAATAGAACTCTTTTTCCAAAAAGAGAAACAAAAGTTTATCACGAGAGAAACAACGATTCAAGAAGATTATTAAAACGAAAAATAATATTCTCTACGGAATAATGAGTTTTATTCTCTCTAAGATTTCTGAAGCTATATAAAAAATTCATGCTGAACTCAGTCATAAAACAGGGAGAAAGTATGGATTTTTTTGAATCTCCGAATCGTTCATCATTTGAACACTTTTTTCATCTAAAATTTCTGTTTTGTTTGTATCTTTTCTTCAGTAAATACTTTTTACAGCAAATGGAATTGAACTCAGTCCTATTCATAAAAATATCCGATTCAGAAAACCATTTACTTCTTCTATAGTTAC
>CAYUZH010000029.1:12149-14085 GCA_964449635.1 uncultured Candidatus Peribacteria bacterium
ACTTTTTAAAGCGAAGGGAACAGAACCGATTCATGTTAAAATAAATACCCAAGTAAGGTAGTCTGTAACTTCTTCAAGTGTGGCTGGAATTCATGCTTTTAAAAGAGTATCGAGAACTTTTTGTCAAAGCCATGTATGTGTCCAAATAATTCAAAGTCATGAAGTAAATTGAAGAGCTGTTTTCCATTTTCAAGCTGTATTTGCAGCGCCTCAAGTAGTTTGAGAAAGATACGCTACATTTTTATCTCCATTTATTATTAAGTCATTATATACATTCATTTGTTGGTTAAAAGAACCTCTTTGTTCATTAAATTGAGACCTATAATGAAGAAAAGTTTTTGGAATCATTGAGGATATCTGTACAACAGATTGTACTCAATTTAAATTAAAACATGAGATAAGAGAAAGAATAACTTCTGTGATTTTATCGGAAGCAGGATCATATATCTCACCTTCTTTCGATTTTTTATTAAAATCTCTTGCGAGCTTCCCATCAGTGGCATCAAGTATACAAGAGAGCGTCATCATAACTGCTCAAGTATCTTTTTGAAGAAGATAGGTTACTGCTCCAGATACCATAAGAACTATTCGAAAGGTGACAACATTATTAGGAGTAACTCAAGCCTCGTTAAGAGAAAAGAGAAAAGGGTCTCAACAAAAATAATTTGTAAGGCTTTTTTTTATTTTATTGAAAGCACTTCATCAAATAAGAGTGGCATTTTCAGAAATAGGATGATTTCAAAGAAGCATCAAGTGAGACATCATAATAACTTCTACTATTTAGTATTAAATTTATGTTAGGAGGTATTAAAATGATTTAATAATTTTTGTCAATTTTAAACGTATTATTTAGGTTAAAAATTATTTATTCAATCTATAAATTCTTTTGTCCAAAGAATATGATTTTTTTCCCACATTCAAAAATGGGTAGATTGAGGAATTGTTTTGATAATACATCTTTCTTTTCAAATAGCATGAGCTACTTTATTGATATAATATTCACTACATTCATAGTCAAATTCTCACCTCATGAGAATAAAATTACAGTTTATATCATTGCTTGTCCATCATTCTCATTTATAGAGAGAAGAATATATACGAATATCTTGTATCATATCTTTTACTCCATACCATTTTCATTTTTCATGGAAAGTAGGTATTTTATTGAGCCTATCAAGAAATTTCTCATTCCAGTTTTCTATTCTCAATGGTGTATCAACAAGTAAGTCGCTAATTTTTTCAAATCTCTCTACAAGAAAATCTTGAAAATTACTCTGTGTATACTGATTTGTGATTGAAATATTTTGCTTTTTTTCTTTGAGATACTTTATAGTAAATTCTTTTTGTATATTTGGAAAAACAGGTCAGAGAAGAACAATGCCATCAATTTTTACTTCTTTGGCTGCAATGATTGGCCCGTGAGTAGTACTCAAAATGCCTGTAAAATAACTTTTTTATATGTATTTCTGAAGTCATTTACTACTAAAACTATTTGCTCAGCAATATGTTGTCTCGTATAAAGAGGAAATACTATTCATTCAGAAGCTCCATAACCAACCATATCAACCATTACAACATCGTAGCCAGCGACGATAAATTTATCGATTATAGGAGAGTTATCACTAAAAACAGGAAAGTCAAAAAACATACACGCAGGAAGAGTTTGTCATGGAATCAAAACAAGAAGTTTGTCATTTCCAGCACTTCTGTAGTCTATGTGAATCTTTCAATACTCTTTATATTCCTTATAATAAATCTTTTGAGTGTACATAAAAAAATCATAATTTCTTTAAATATATAATCTATTTGCGAGAAATCAATAAAAATATCATATATATTACTTATACTATTGATGATATGTCAAATATTCTCTCTCATTTTCCATTTTTTATTTTCATTTATTGACTATACTAACGAGCAATAAAAAAAGAGAAAA
>CAYUZH010000030.1:0-2494 GCA_964449635.1 uncultured Candidatus Peribacteria bacterium
TATTTTCTATTTTCATCTTTTCCACATCTCCTTATAAATTTACAATCTGCTTGATACACAGAATTTAAAATATGAGCTATAAATGAAAAAGAGTCTGTATTTCAATCACACGAGGAATACTTAGATTTTCTCTTTGAACTTAATATTGATGATACGAAGAAGGGTGAATTTTTAGAAACCTACAAAAGTGAACTATTAAAAAATATAGATACCTCAACGGAAAATGGGAATGAACTAAAGAGTATCGTTGAAAATATAAAAAACGTAAAAATCTTTGAAAAACTTTTACAAAACATAAATACATCACCAGAAATAAATGATATATCTCTCAAAAATAGTGCAAGAAAAGTAAAAAATAGTCTCTATACATGAATTATTTATCCAAATGAAAGATTTAAAAATAAGTGAATTGTATACAGAGCTGGAACCTTTATGAAATACTTCATTTCTGACAATACCAAAAGAGTATTTGAAGACAATCTATTAGAATGATTTAACCAATATATATACGACAAAGATTTGGATATAACAGTACAAAGATTTAAAAAACTATGAGTACAAAATATACTTATTGATTTAAATGCAGCTACGATAGATAATGATCCAAGACGTGAATTAACAAAAAGATATGAAAGAATCCTCACTCTTTTAACATCTGATAAACTTGAATACGTATGATGAGATAGTATATGTTTTTCTGTATGATTAGATACTTATAAGAACTCAAAAAAAGAAGAAAAAGATATACAAGAATTTCTTATGATAGCATGAGCAAATTATGATTCTGTTATGCCAGATGGTACAACACTGAATCGTAATCAAAAGATAACAAGCTGCTTTCTGAAAATAAAAGAAATCGTAACCACCAATAAAGTTACCGAAACAAGTCCTGATGTACTAAAAAATATATATGCTTATGTAAACAACCCAGCAAACAATATAAAAACAGATCAAGAATGGATAAATAGTATAGGAAAAATAATGCACCCTTGATTTAAAGTACTTTTTAAAATTAAAGATTAATAAAATAAAAAACATTCTCGAGAATGTTTTTTATTTTATATATATATCTAATTTCTTAATAATTTCACTATCTATAAGATGTTCTATTTTACAAGCATTTAATGTAGCAACTTTTTCATCGATTCAAAGATTTTTTGTGAAAAATTTAATTAAAATTTTTCTTGTCTGGAGTATATCATCAATAATTTTCTCGGATTTCTTTGATAAGCGAATAAATTTATTTTCATCTTCATTTATAAATCATTTCTTTGCAAGCGACTTAATTCAAATAGAACAGCTTCAAGGAGTTATTTGAAGTTTTTTAGATATGTCTATCATACGAGCATATCAATTTGTCTCGTGTAAATCCTTAATTGCAAAAAGATAATGAGCTGCCGAATGTGTAATTGAATTTTCATCAAATTGTTTCCAAACAGAATGGACATCTTTCTTCATATTACATATTGTTATAAAATACCATCTAAATAATTGTAAACGAATACTTTATATATGCAAAATTTTCAGAAAAATAAATACACTTTTTATTCTGAGAGATTACAAATTCTTTTTATCGAATCATTGACTCAACGAAACTCAAGAATACCTCTAATAAGTGTAGAAATACTTGAGAGTCTACCAGTATTTCTTGAAACGGATTGAGAAATAATATCATACATATGAGGAAATCTATATTTTACATTTTTCGAAAGATAATAAGTTGTCGTTTCTATAATCACTCTCACCTCATGTTCTAATCACATTCATTCAAGATCTTTAAGATTGGATTGCCTATCACAAAGTTTATCAAAAAGTTCATCATCATCAAGAAAGTAGAGTCGTCCATGATACTCTTCATTTCTCATTCGACGACAAATATTCTTAAATGAATCAAACATACTTATTATTTTCATCATATCAAAATCTCTTTCTTGATGAGAAAGGATAGAAAATGAAATTCCTTGAGATGTTAACATATCTTGAAATATAATATCATTCAAAAACAAGTCATATTCAGCTGTATCTTCATGTACAAAACAGAGAGAAATATTTTTTAATGAAAAGAATGGGAGAAGTCTCTCTAAATTATCCCTTTTATGACGAAAATTTTTTAAATTGATAAAAATACTTCTTGATTGTGAAGAAGCTCAACTTTTTAACAAAAGATTTTTTTGCTTTTAAAGTTCCTGCAAATATGTATTCTCCATATAAGTATAATTCAGTTGAAAAAAATAAAATTACAAGCAAAAAATCAGGAACTTGGTTTTGTGGTTATCAATTTGATATGACATATAATTTCGAATCTACTATTTTTAGGTCAACAGGATTTGATAGGAAGAACTTTGTTACTAGATCAAATTATTTTGTAAATAATGGTGTTTGCTTTTTTATATTATAATATAATTCACATATTGGAGCTACTAATTTTGTAAACCCAAGTGGTAACACTATCTTGATTCTTTTTCTCCCCTCTAAATCACAAACTAAATCGGTT
>CAYUZH010000030.1:2504-9353 GCA_964449635.1 uncultured Candidatus Peribacteria bacterium
GATGGTACTTTTTCAATAAGATTTATCCAAGAAGTTTTTGTAAGTTTTCATACTTAAAAAGCTATATCTTCTCAAAAAAGGTATCAAATAACTTCCTGAGATACTCAGGTATCTTCTATTAAGTCATGTAAAAGAGCTATAATAAGCCTCTTTTTTAGTTTTTCTTTTCATACAAGAGTTTTAATATTCAAATTTCATACAGAGTTTTCTATAACAAGAAGAGCGACATCTTGTATATGTTCTATGTAACCTCTTTGATTTCAAGTTTTTCTTTTTTGATCATGATGCATCAGATCAGCCAAAGAGTAGACAAGACTGATATTCGAAATTTCATCAGGAGAAAATACTTCGCCTAGACTCAATCCAAAAGAAGCTTCAAGTTCTTCTGAAAGCTTTATAAAAAAATCATTCCTACTTTTTTGTCACTCTTTATTAGAAGGAATTCGAAAGGTTGATTGAGGAAGAGTATTTTTCAATCCAAATAAATTGACAAATATATTTAGATAATTTTAATTAATTTTATATTTTTTCCAAAAGTTTTTTCTAAATTCATCAAATTTTCCCTCTAGAATAGCATTTCTCGCATTTTTTGCTAACTGTACCAAAAAGTACAAATTATGATATGAAAGAAGTTGGAGACCTAAAATTTCATCTTCTTGAAAAAGATGACGTAAATAAGAACGAGTATAATTTTTACAAACTTTACACTGACATTCACTATCGAGTGATTCTTTACTCAATTTATGCATCTCGTTTTTTATACGAATATATCAGGTTGTCCCAAAAGCTGTTCAATGTCTTCAAATACGAGTGGGAAGAACACAATCAAACATATCAACTCCTCTGGCAATTCACTCTACTAAATCTTCCGGAGTTCATACTCACATCAAATAGCGAGGCTTATAAATAGGTAGGTAAGGATTCAAGGTATCTAAAGTGCGGTACATATCTTCTTTACTCTCACCAACAGAAAGTCATCAAATAGCGACTCATGGAGTATCTATCTCAGAAACAAATTTTGCTGACTCTATTCTTAAGTCATCAAAAGTGACTCCTTGAATAATTCAAAACAAAGCCTGTCTATATTGTCCATTATTATGTCTATTATATTCATTTTTCAACCACTGCTCTTTACATCTTTTAAGCCAGTTATGAGTTCGAATCATCGCACTTTTCGCATATTCATGAGAACTTTCTCATGGAGCACATTCATCAAAAGCCATAATAATATCAGCTCAAAGATTACTCTCTATATCCATCACCTTTTCTGGAGAAAAGAAATGCTTACTTCCATCGACGACACTCCTAAAATGAACTCATTCTTCCGTAATCTTTACCATACTCTCTTTATTTTTAAATCCGGTACTGGATGTTTGTCAGAGAGAAAATACTTGGAATCATCAACTATCGGTAAGTATAGGTTTTTGATAATTTTGAAAGTTATGAACTCATCAAAAAGAACTTATCACTTCCTCTCAAGGACGAAGATACAAATGATAGGTGTTATTAAGAATAATTTCAGCTCACATATCATCTAAATCTTCTCTTGAGATTCATTTAACAGTAGCTTTTGTTCAAACAGGCATAAAAACAGGAGTTTTGAAACTCCCATGTTCAGTAGTAAATATTCAAGCACGAGCCAGTCAATCATTTTTTTCTAAAGTAAACTCAAACATAAACAAAATAAGAAATAACAAGTAAAAATATATAAAACTTCTAATTTCCCTAATTTCTAATTTCCCTAATTTCTAATTCCTCAGATTTTAAATCATCTCTCTCTATTTTTGATTGTAAAAGAGCAAGATTTTCATCTTTTTTCTTCTGCCTTTCATCAATCTGCGTTTTTGTATAAAATTTATTTTTATAAAGTACATCCAGCATAGCATGATGCCAATCAGGATCTTTTATTTTTATATTTTTCAGTACCTCTACTTCTGTCTTTACTTTTGATCATTTTTCAAAAAAATCTTCCCTTCAAAGGTTATCAATATCAGCATCTTTTATAATTTCTTCATAGATATCTTTCGGTTCAGTATATTGAGGATCCGTTGCAAGTATGACTCTTTCAATCGTTTTAATTTTATCATTTGGGTACAAAAATGTTTTTAAAAAGTTACTGGCAAATTTGGCTCAAATAGGCTCATTATGATCATACTGTATAATAAAACCTGTATCATGAAAAAGAGCTGCGAGCTGCATCATTTCAATCTCATCTTGTGAAAGTCATTCTTTCTCAGCTAAATACGTAGATCTCTCTAAAACATCCAATGTATGGTCATACTGATGATAATACATATCCTCAAGTGATATAAGAATAGTATTTACATATTTTTTAGCTTCAAGTACTATATTTGTATAAGGCACATTAAAAAAATTATTGAAATAATTTTAAAACATCATTATAAGCAATCCCGATACTCATCATAATGAGAATAACAAAAAACAGTACATGAACAATATTCTCAAAATAAGAAGATACTATTTTATTTTTTGAAAAAAGAGAAAAAAATCAATGAATACATATAAAAAGAAACCTTCATCAATCAAGTGCTGGTATAGGAAGAAGGTTGAAAACAGCCAAATTTACACTTATAAGAGCTGCAATAATACAAAGAAAAGAAAATCAAAGAGACAGTCCTTCCGTAATAATTTTTGTAACACCTATAGGTCCACTCATACTCTTAATAGCTTCTTCCCTATCTCATTGTTTTACAGGAAAGAATATTCGAGAAAATATAAATTTGAGTCATTCTAAAGTCAATACCGATTGAGAATATACTTCTTTTCATCAATAGTAGAAAGACTCTCAAAAAGACATTTGATAGATAAAATTTTTGTTGTAATTGATATTGTCTGAGATATAAGAACCTATTTTCCCATCAGTTCAAACAAAAATTTTAAAGTTTTTGTCCTCGCCTGAGCGACGAATATCGAAGACAGACTCTTTTCAAGCAGAGAGCTGAAGAGTATTTTTAAATTGATCGAGAGAAGTGATAGAGACTCCATTTATTTTTAAAACAATATCTCAATCCAGAAGTCATCAAGTAGCAGCTCTCGATTTTGCAATCGGATACACTAGAGTTCATTCTCATTTCTCTAATATTCAGCGAGACAATGACTGTTCATACGTAGGAATCAGAAGGGATTCTACGTTTGTTTTCAAAACAGTATTGATACCAATAGGTTGTACTCAGAAAATAAAAAGGAGTGAAAATATAACCCAAGCAAGAAAAAAGTTCATAAACACTCAAGCAAGGATAATAATAGACTGTTGCCAATATGGTTTTTTATAAAGATTATCTTCCTGATTATTTTGGCGAATAATATCATGAAGCCTTTTTCTATCATCTGCCGAAAGTTCTTCTGAGTCAAGAGAAAAAAGAGGCGTATCATTACGAAGATAGAGTTTTAGTTGGTCTTCAGATAATTTTTTTCATTTTTTCGAGTATACTTGAAAGTTAGCTTCTGATTCTCCTTTTAGTCGAACAAATCAACCAAAAGGAATCCAATTAAGAGAATATAACGTTCATTTTTTATCAGAAAAAAGTCTTCGCATTCTCGGAGGAATACCAATTCAAAATTCTTCAACTTTTACACCAAAAAAACGTGCTGCTCTAAAGTGTCACCATTCGTGAACAACAACGATAAAAGTAAATACAAGTAATGTAACTATAATTCACATTCAAAACATACAAAAATATTGGTTTTAATGAAAGAAGTGTAAAAGAAAAAATAAAATTTCAAAATTTTTGTTTTTGTTAAATTTATGTTATAATTCTAAAAATATTTTATAACATACGTAAGTATGAATGCAAACTTTAGTAAAGAGGCTATAAATAAAGCAGCAAATGATAACTCAAGTCAATCAATTAAAAATGAATTTATTAGCAGTTTTATACGATTCGAAAACGACAGGTGAATAGTAGGACTTATCAATGATATAAATTCATGAAAAAGAGAAATTTCAGCAGAATTAAAGTTGAGACTTGAGACATGGTTGCGAGCAAATGAGGCAAAATTTCCTTGATTAAAAATAACCGATATTAAAAAAAAGGATATAGAATCAAGACTTGGAAAAGAAATAGTACAAGTAAACTCTCTTCGTACACAACTAAAATCATGAATACAATCTTTATTTGACATAGATGATACAAAGTATGAAAGCGAGATATTTCCAGTAGTTCAAAATGAAGGAATCTCAAAAATGCGCTACATATTAAGAAATAAACAAAGTTTGAGAAAGTTTGTAACTGAAGAAATTGAGATGTATAAAAAAGACCCTTCAAAACTTCCTCAAACAAGTAATGTAGCAACACTCCTTGAAAGCTTTGGACTCAATACAAGATGGAAAAATATGAATTCTGAACAACAAATCGTTGTATATAAAATCCTTGAATCTTTAAAAAATTCAAATCCCTACTCAGACAATACTTTTGAGGTAGAAGAACTTTTGAGAATCGTCCCCCTTACACAAGATGAGAAAAAGGCACTTATCGAAAAATATTTACCAATCACAAATGTTCAAACACTTCTTGAACACTGAGTAGTAGATAAAGAAAAAGCAGATAAAATTCGATTTAATTTTGTAAAATCATCAGTAGAAGATTCCAGTACGTCAGATCAATCGATAGAAAAAATTGCTTCTCTCACTGAATTTGAAGATGTTATTGTAGAGACGAAAAAACTTTCAAAACAAGAAATAAAAAAGATGGTAGAATCTCCTACATTTATTGGAGCTCTAAAACAAGAACTTTTAGAAAATTCAAGAAAGATAGAAGAAAAGGTTCTTGAAGAAAGTGAAAAAGATATAGAAAATTTTAGAAAAAAGCTTTCAGAGACAAGAAAGGTAATCGGAGCAGAGAAATTTTGAAATGGCAGTATTTTGATGACACAAACAGAAGAAGGTATTTCTTTTGCTGAAGTTTACCAAGATAGTTCACTAACAGGGAAAATTGTTCTTATAGATAAAGGCTCAAATGCATTTATAAGAACAAATAACATCGTTTGAGAATGACTCTCTCAAAGAGATTTTTTAAAGGCATTCATTTGAGAAAATTCTTCTATCTCAAAGATGAGTGTGCTCACAAAAGAAGAAATGGAAGCATTGATACATACAGGGAAAGTGGAAGAGAAATCAAATCCAAAACTAAAGTCAAGACAAGAAATAGAAGAAGCATATGAATCAAAAAAACAAGAACTTTTGAACAGCGGGAAAACTCAACAAGAAATTGATGATAGTGGTGATTTAAATGAAATTCTTCATCATAACGAAAATACGATTGCTGAATTTTTAGATACTATTGATCCAAGTGGAAGCAAATATGGATTCAAAAAATGAGTTATACTTCAAGAAAAATGAAATGATAATTCTTTTTGGACAATTGCATGAATAGATGGTGATGAAGTGACTCTTGAAGATGTAACATGAAAAAGTATAGAAAGGATTTCTCTTGCCCAATTTCAAGCAGGATGTGAACAATTGAAGATAGTCCGTGTTTGATGGGCAAATAGTGAAAATGATATATTAGAATCTGTAAATAAGAACGATAAAATAAAGAAATCTTGGGAGTGAGTAAAAATAAAAGACGGGAAACTCATAAGAAGTGAAATGAGCTATGATGATCATTGACACTGACATGAAGAAGAAAAAGAGATAGAGTATCTTGTATCAAAAGATGGAAAAGAGTTTATAAAAATTCTCTGATTTGAAAATGGGAGAGCAGAAGTTCAATTTTGAGAATTAGAAGAAAAAAATACAGGAAAAAAAGATAAAAATGATAAAGACATTAAAAATACTGTCTATAAACTTGAAAAAAAAGTATACCATTTATCACATTGATTCCTCGAATATTGGATAAATAAAAATAATCTTGAACCAAAAAATCTGGATGGAACTGACTGACTTACAAAAGACATCCCTGTACCTCATGATCATAGGAGCTGGAGTCTCATAAACTGGTGGGTAAAATGATTTTCTATCGCTAATGTTCTTCAATGATTTCATGATTTAGAACATAGTATAGAACATTATTTTGAATGATCTCAAAAAGAACAAGCAGCAAAATTTGCTATGAAAGCATTTTCGATTCTTCCGTATAAAAAAATAGATATTCTCTGAGAAATCCAATCATCACTTCAAGCTGACGTAGAAGGAGAGCAAAAAAAACGTATGGAAGCACAGATACAACACCTTTCTCAAGTTGATTCAAAAGAAGCAGTTGCAGAAATTGTCCATTGGCTGCATTATAACAACACTCCAGATTATAAAATTCATGCTGGAATGATGTTTATGATACAAAAATACGGAGTTCTTTGTGCAAAATGAGCTTTAGCTGATATGAAAGGAGATTTTATATGGTATAAAGCTCTTTGAGGAACACCAAATGATGCATTTTTTAAAAAAGTTCAAAGAGAATGTGAAGAGTGAGAAGATGGAAAAGGAATACCATTTAGTGAAGAAGAGCTCGTATATCAATGGTTAAAGAAACTTCATGAACAGTGAAGAGCTCGTTCGAGGCTTCATAAAGAATTTAAAAGTTCTCGTGCTGAATGAAAAACAAAAGAATACGATACAGGACTTAAGGATGGAGGAGATGAAAGAGGTATCGAAGGAAGAGTGAAATTCACCATGGGAGAACTTATAAACGGAAATTATCCAAATGCTCTTGGTTGACTTCAAAAAGTATATGAAAAAGGATGACCGACTAAACTTCTTGAAAAAGTACCGTTCATTATAGCTTTCTCTTGAGTTTGTTATGATTTTGATGGAAAATGGACTCTCGATACAATGAAAAATTTTCCTTCAAAATGATTCCTAAGCCCAATTATAAGATTTCTCTCATACCCTCC
>CAYUZH010000030.1:9363-14021 GCA_964449635.1 uncultured Candidatus Peribacteria bacterium
GCTCAAATGGATCAAATCAATAAAACCATTCTTGAAGTAGCAAAAAGGATGAGTGTACTTGAGAATAAACCAGAGATATATAAGGATGCTTTAGAAATCTTTAACAATAGAAAAAGATATTCAAGTCCAGCAGATTGATGGAGTTATAGAGATAAAATAAAGAAAACAGAAAAATTTTATGATAAATATGGTGATAAAATTATGTCTGCCCTTATGCTCGCAAATGCTGGAGATAATGTAAACGACAAATACAGTGGACTCCTAAAAATAGAAAAAGATGATTGAGTTCATCTTGATTGAAAGGAAGGAAAAAGAAATCAAGTATTTCACGAATATGTTGATACACTCACAAATTGATTTATTTCAGAATATAAATTTGAGGCTGAAAGTGTTTTTGATGATTTACAGAGGGGAAATGGACTTTCATGACTTGATTTGTATCGTATAGGAGTAAAAAAACTCCTTTTCCAAACTTGATGAAAATTGAGAAGTGATGATGAATCAACGATACAACTTCTTGAAGAGATTAAAAAAGAGTTAGAAAAAATTTGAACTCGTGACTATACAGGAAAATGAAAAGATACGAAAGAAAATAAATTGATGCAAAAAAAGATTGCGAAACAATTTATGAGAGATTTTATTAGATCTATTGCACACAACCACTGAACGGATAAAAGAGTAGTACAAATTCTCAATGATCCTTCGAGTATCCTCTCATTTTTTAATAAATACGATGCGAATTTTAATCATCTCCTTATTGAACTTCAAACAAGTGAGGATGATATTGCACATAAATCAAACGAAGCCTTTGAAAGAAAACTTGATGAGATAGCCGAAAATATTACAAAATGATGAACAGCTGTAAAGAAAAAAGCTTCAAATTCACTAGAAAGTATTATTAAGAAGACGAAAAGTTGAGTAAATAAAGCTTCTAATGATAATGATAAAGATCCTTGGCTTGATCAAATTGCTGCTTAATCCCTTCTTCTCCAATTCGTTAAAACCGTATCGAGACCCACCTCATACGGTTTTTTTGATGTCCCATCTATCCAACGGACAATAGATTGAACCTGCATTTTATTCTTATTTGAATCAGTAGCAGGAGTGAGATTATCATTTAAATATGTAATCTTTACTTCTCTCGTATAAAGAGGAAAAAAATCAGTTCCTCAAGTTTGAGTATAGAAACCATTATTTTTTCTCACTTGAAACGCATTTCTATAATTACTGTTTGTATAACTATCTATTCAGGTATATGTTTTCGGAGATGAAAACCAACGAAAGGTATTATCCTGATAGATAACAAAACTTGTTGCATGAGGAATATCATAATCATCCGTTCAAGAAGAAATATCAGCAATACAACTTCCATTATATCAACTCACATTCCAACAATTTTCTAAATCTGCTTGAAAAAGAAGCGCATTCGTATCTCGTATATTCATAACGGCTTCTATCCCCTCTCGTGCTATTTGTATCGCTTCTATCCTATGACTCGTCGATTCTGAGAGTTTTTGTGAAGATGAAAAAATGTCATACATTCATACTATACCGATAACAACGATAAGCATAATGATCATGGCCTCAACAATACTCGTTCCAAGAGAATTATATTTCATAGAAGAAAAATAAAGAGATTTTCGTTCATCATATAAGCTTCTCAAGAAAATTCAAAGTTTTTTCTGTCTGTTTTTCGCATTCCCTTTTTTATTTTTTGTGTTTTTCCTTTTTACTTTTCTCCTTTTTTCTATACAATCTGTCTGTTTTACGTATTGAAGAAAAAGTATGTTCTCAATTCATGACGAAGAAAAAATAAAGATATTCTTTCAGGAAAATAAAATTCCTGCCTTTCGTTATGCTCAAATTGAAAATGCTATTTACAAAAATTTTGTATCTAATTTTGATGAAATTCAAACCATACCAAAAGACTTACGAGATAAATTAAAAGAAAATTGTTTTTATCTTTCACTCAAAGTGGAAAAAGAAGTCACTTCTGAAAATGGACAAACAACAAAAATTCTTTGGAAAACTCACGATAATCTCTTTATAGAAAGTGTTATTATGAGACACTTAAGTGGGAGAAATACTCTTTGTATATCATCACAAGCAGGATGCCCTATGGCATGTAGCTTTTGTGCAACAGGAAAACTATGACTTCAAAGAAATCTAGAGTTTTACGAAATGGTTGAACAAATTCTGTATGCAGCGAAACTTTTAAATGAAAGTTGAACGGTTCTCAGAAATGTCGTTTATATGGGAATGGGGGAACCTTTTCTTAATTATGAAAACGTAAAAAAATCCATACACGTAGCTTGTGAACAAAAAAAGATAAATCTTGCAAATAGAAGAGTGACCGTATCAACGTGTTGAATTATCCCTGGAATTAATAAGTTTGGCCAAGACTTTCCTCAAACAAGTCTTGCTATCAGTATTCATGCACCCAATGATGAGATAAGAAAAAAAATAATGCCTATTGATCATACATACCCAATACAAGATTTGATGAAATCTCTCGATGAATATGTCGCAAAAACAAATAAAAAGATATTTTATTAATATATTATGATTCATTGAGTCAATGATAGTATTCTCCTCGCTGATGAACTTGGAAAACTTCTCAAATGAAGACTCGCTCATGTAAATTTCATTCCCTATAATCCATGAGAATGAACATGATGAACCTATGCTGCAACTCCACGATTTGTAATAGAGAAATTTCAAAGAATACTTGAAAAATATGATATTCCCTCTACTATTCGTGCAACAATGTGAGATGATATAGATGCAGCTTGCTGACAACTCGCAAATAAACACAAAGACACTGAAGAGACCTAAAGAAACGTGCAAAAACGAGAAGTTCGAGGAAGAAAAGTTTTTTTCGAAAGGAGCTTACTAATGGGTAAGTAACTGAGAAACAAATTTTTCTGACAATGAAATTCGAAATTTTCCGCGTTTCTCTAAATAAAAATTTATTTTATATACCTATTTAATATTTGAGAAATATGAAGAAAAAAAATATTTTCCCTACCATAGCTATTTGTATAATTTGAGTATTTTTAGCTATTTATTCAATTCCTTTTTATAGTTATGGAATAAATATTCCGTATATAAATAACCCCTATAAACTTGGACTTGATCTCCAAGGAGGAATCGAACTCGATTACAAAGTAGACTTAGAACAAGTTCGTAAAGATCCAAATAACTCAAGACAAAATGAAAAAAATATTGTTGAAGGATTAAAATCTATTATCGACAAAAGAGTAGAAGTTCTCAAAATAAATGATTCTCAAATAACTTCTGCAAACTATGGAGGAGATGAACATATTATCGTACAAATTCCACTAAAATGAGGAAGTAAAGAAGAAAATACAAAAAATATTGAAAGAGCGAAACAAGCAATCGGAAAAGTAGTAAAAATAGAATTTAAAGAACTCCGCAAAGATATAACTCCTGAGGATAAAAAAGAAAGAAAGGAAATTGCTCTCAAACTCCTTGAAGAAGCAAAACTCAATAAATATGACTTTTCAGTTGTCACTTCTAAATTTAGAGATAATTATGAAAATATAGAAGTCGGAACAAAAGTATTTTCAGAGTCAGATATAAAAAGTACTTTTGGTTCAGGATTTTTAGACACTATTACACTAAAAAACTGACTTATTGAGAAAATAATCAGTGGAACAAAAAAAGTATGACTCGTAGCAAACGGAGATAAACTTACTCCTTCAGACGAAGAAATTGATGGATTTTGGATTCTCAATTATAAATGAAATGAAAAGGAAAAATTTAATTTTGACTATGCTTTTGTGTCTTGAACTCCATCAGAATGGAAGCCAGCAACGGACTCAGAAGGAAGAATACTCAATGATACTTACTTTACAAAATCATCTGTACAATATAATCAGGCATTTCAACCAACTATTGAACTAGTATTTAACAACGACGGAGCTGATATATTTTGAGAACTTACAAAAAGACTTACTGGACAACCAATAGCAATATTTGTTTGAGGACAACTCCTTACAGCTCCAAGAGTAAATGAACCTATTTTGACTGGAAAAGCAGTGATAACTTGAGATTATACTCCTGAAGAAGCAACAAAACTTTCACAAGATATCAACACTTGAGTAGTACCGGCTCCTATTTACCTCACTTCAGAAAAAGCTATTGATTCTCGTCTCTGACTGAACTCACTCCAAGAGCTTATTATCGCTGGTTTTTTCTGAATGCTCGCTATCATGATATTTCTCATTATCGTCTATAGAACAGCATGAGTTGCCGCTTCTTTTACACTTATTCTTTACCTTGCCATTGTCCTTGCAGTCGTAAAAACTTTTTGAGTGGTTCTAACACTCGCATCTATCGCTGGACTCATTCTTTCTCTGTGAATGGCAATCGATGCAAATGTTCTTATTTTTGAACGTATAAAAGACCAGCTTCGTGAATGAGTTCCAATGGGACAAGCACTCAAAGTTGGATTTGAACAATCATTTAGTGCCATTTGGGACGGACATATCACATGAATTCTTGTCGCTATTGTACTTTTCATATTCTGAGTCAACCTTATCAAATGATTCTGACTTATGCTTATTATTGGAACCGTTATAAGTCTCTTTGTATTTTACAATATAAGTCGTGTTTTTGTAGAAATACTTGGGCAT
>CAYUZH010000031.1:0-14009 GCA_964449635.1 uncultured Candidatus Peribacteria bacterium
TCAGATGAAAAGTATATGCTTTGAATCGCTTGAGATATATGACTCGATACAAAAAAAATTGAAGTTTGTCTCGATGCCAATACATATGTAGAAAAAATTCAAAAACAAATTGATGGAGGAAAAACACTTTTCTGAATTAGTGCAACACCATGAAGCGTTCTCATCAATAATACGACTGGAGAATATGAAATAGTCTCTTGAGCTCTTCCAAAAGAAGCATTCGAGAAAGTAATTGAAAGACTTCTTAAATAGAAAAAATCCTCACGAATGTGAGGATTTTTTAATTCAATAATTCTTTTACAAGGCCTCCGTCCTTCCTCCAGTTTTTTTGTACTTTCACTCGAAGTGCAAGAAATACTTTTTTGCCAAATATCTTCTCAAGATCAAGTCTCGCTTCGGTTGCTATTTTTTGGATAAGGAATCCTCATTTTCAGATAAGAATATATTTTTGGCTATCAGACTCACATATCAGATACGCAATAATTTTATACATCTTTGCTTCTTCGTGGACTTCTTCAACAGAGACGTACACAGAGTGAGGGATCTCTTCTGAGGTAGAAAGAAATACTTTCTCACGAATTATTTCGGATATACGGAAGTAAATATCTTGCGATGTATAATACTCTTCTGCGTACAACATTGGGCCAGTAGGAAGGAGGAGTGAGATTTTTTGAACTATTTCTTCAAGTCCTATTTTTTCAAAAGATGACAAAAATATATACTCTCCTGAAGTTGGTTTTTCTATTACCCAACTTTTGTCGACTTTTGAATAAATACGAAGAATTGGGGTTGTGACTGTTTTTAAGATACCTTCTACTTGAATTTCTTCTTCTCAACGAGGACGAGTTACATCTATGAAGTACAAAATAACTTGTGCCGTTTCAAGGCTCGATTTTGCCACAGAGTTAATCTCTTGGTTAAATGCTTTTTCAGAAAAGTGAATTCATGGAGTATCCACGAATATAATTTGGGTAGACTCGTCATTAAATATCCCAAGTACTTTTCTTCTCGTTGTTTGAGGAACAGAAGATACAATCGAGATTTTCTCTCAAATAAGAGTATTGAGAAACGTCGACTTTCCTGAATTTGGCCTCCCTATAAGAGCAACAAACCCTACTTTTTTTTCTTTTATACTATTCGCTCAAAGAAACTGTTCTATTGATAATTCTTGCATTTTATTTATAGTTTAATTTATGAAGGTATCTGTTCTCCATAGTATACAAAATAAATACTTTTGACAAACAAAAGTTATTTTTTAAAATACCCGTGGCTTTCTTTAAAAAGCTGTATTTTATTTTATCCTTCTTTCTTAAGACTAAGAAAGATGTTAACCCATAGGAAATATGAATAAATATGAACTCATGGTTATACTCGATCCTACTATAAGCGAAACTTCTCGCGATGAAGTGGTTGATTCTTTAAAAAAAGAAATTACTTCACGCAAAGGAAAAGTTACGGCTGAAAATGTATGGTGAGAGAAAAAATTTGCTTACAAAATCAATAAATCTGAAGTTGGTTTTTACGTACTTTTCGATTTAGAAATTCCTGGTGAATCTCTCAAAGAAATTACTGGAACCATCAATCTCAATAAAAATATCTGGAGAAATATGTTTGTAAGAAAAGATTCTTAATTTTACTCGCTAATTTTTACAAGATGAGAACAGTAAATAAAGTTATCATTATCGGTAATGTTACCAGAGATCCTGCGGTAAAAAATACAGACGGTTGAAAAAAAGTTGCCCTTTTTACACTTGCTACCAATAGATATTTTAAAACTGGTGAAGGTGAAAATAAGAGTGAATCTGAATTTCATAACTGTGTTGCTTGGGGAAATCTTGCTGACAGAGTAGAAAAATCTCTTGTGAAAGGAAAACTTATTTATGTTGAATGAAGACTCCGTACAAGAGGACTTGATAGAGAAGATGGAACAAAATCTTATAAAACAGAAATCGTAGTTTCAAATCTTATATTTCTCAACAAAAGATCTGATTTTGAATGAGGTGATGATGAAACTCATATTGATGATGAAGTCGATGCTATCGAAAATGATGATAGATTTTAATATCTGAATGTAAAATTAAGAGTTTGGAGAAAGATGTATACAACTACCAATTCTATTGGTTATCTTGAAAATATTCAAGACTATCCACAGTTCTTGCAAACTAAATTTTAAACTTTTAAACTAACCCCCATTAATTATGAAAAAAGAAACAAATATCTGCCCTCTTGAAGGAGTAGAAATTGACTATAAAAATGCTGATCTTCTTAAAAACTACCTTACAAAATTTGGTAAAATCGTACCAAGATACTACTCTGGAGTTTCTCTTAAGAACCAAAAAAAGCTTTCTCAAGCTATTAAAAGAGCTCGTGTTATGGGACTTCTTCCTTTCGTAAAAGGATTTAGACCAAATCCAAATAGAGGACAAGCGTAAACTTAAATAATAAAAAACTCCAAGAAATTTCTTGGAGTTTTTTATTATTTAATACTGAATCTCTCATTCAAAAAACTTACTTCTAAATTTTACACAGATGAAATGTTTAAATTTAATTATTAATATGTAAATAATTTTGTCAAATAATTTTGCTTTTTTTTTGTTTCTAGATACAATCCGGGGCGGTTTTAAAAACATACTTTATCTTTGTTACAACTTACTATTTATGAAATTTATCAATATTGCGATTATTGCCCATGTAGATCACGGAAAAACAACTCTTGTTGATGCGATGCTGAAACAATCTGGAACCTATAGAGATAACGAAAAGGTTGAAGAAAGAGTTATGGATTCTAATGATCAAGAAAAAGAAAGAGGTATCACTATCTATGCAAAAAATACATCTATCTTCTACAAAGATACAAAAATGAACATCGTTGATACTCCTGGTCATGCTGATTTTGGAAGTGAAGTAGAAAGAGCTCTTCGTATGGTTGACTCAGTTCTCCTCGTTGTTGATGCGTATGAAGGACCTATGCCTCAAACAAAATTTGTACTCAAAAAATCACTTGAACTTGGAATTAAACCTATCGTTGTTATCAACAAAATAGATAAACCAACTTCTCGTCCAGATTTTGTTATCAACGAACTTTTTGACCTCTTTGTGAAACTGGGAGCAACCGATGAACAACTTGATTTCCCTGTTGCATATGCTATCGCTCGTGACGGTATTGCAAAAATAGATTTGAACGATGCTTCTGATAATATTACTCCTCTTTTTGATCTCATACTTGAAAAAGTTGAGGCTCATGCTCAGGATGCAAATGCTCCCTTTGCTATGCAAGTTGGAAACCTCGGATATGATAACTTCCTTTGAAGAATGGGAATCGGTCGTGTAACCAGCGGAAAAGTAAAAGTAGGACAACAAGTAACAATATTTGCGAATAATTGAGTCACAAGAAAAGGAAAAATAAGCGAAATTCTTACAAATGAATGATTGAGAAAAGTAAAAGCTCCTGAAGCAGTTGCTGGTGATATCGTAACGATTGCGGGGATTCCTGATATTTATATCGGAGAAACGATTGCTGAAAACGAAAATGTTACGCCTCTTGCTCCTCTTGAGATTACAGAACCAACACTTCGTATGGAATTTCTTGTAAATGATTCTCCTCAAGCTGGAAAAGAAGGAAAATTCGTGACTTCACGTCATATCAGAGATAGACTTGAAAAAGAACTTGAAATCAATGTTGGACTAAAAATCGATTTTGATAGCGGTGAAAACTACTCTGTATCTGGAAGATGAGAACTTCACCTTTCTGTACTTATAGAAAATATGAGAAGAGAAGGATACGAACTTCAAGTAGGAGCTCCTGAAGTTATCTTTAAAGATGATGGAAAAGGAGGGAAACTTGAACCGATTGAAAGAGTCAATATCTCTGTACCAAGTGAATTTACTGGTTCTGTTATTGAAAAACTTGGAAAAAGAAGAGGAGAAATGCAAAATATGATTGATGAAAACGGGCTTACAAACCTCGAATTTCTTGTGCCAACTCGTGGGCTTCTTGGATTTAAATCAGAATTTACGACTATCACAAAAGGTGAAGGAATCCTCACAAGTGGATTTGAAAAATACGATGCTTATAAAGGAGAAATAGAAAAAAGAGAAGTTGGTTCTATGATTAGTGGAGAAGTTGGTACTGCAATGGCATTTAGTCTTTGGAATCTCCAAGATAGAGGACCAATATTTATCGATGCTGGAACCGAAGTATATGAAGGAATGATTATCGGAGAACATCTCAAATGAGGTGATTTAACAGTAAATCCTACAAAAAATAAACAACTTACAAATATGCGTGCCAGTGGTACAGATGAAGCGATGAGACTTATCCCACCAAGAAAATTTACTCTTGAAGATGCTCTTGATTACATCGGACCAGATGAATACGTAGAAGTGACTCCAAGTAAAGTAAGACTCAGAAAAAAATACCTCACTGAAAACGAGAGAAAAAGATTTGGAAGATCTGGTGGATAATTCAAAAAAGAAGCGATATCGCTTCTTTTTTTATTTTTCTCGTGGTATTTGGAGAAAATCAAGAATCTGCCCTATATGACTAAACTTTGGACTAAAGAATCGATTGCCTGTGATGGTTTTTGAGACGAAGAAATTATTCCAGTAATGAGAGTTTTTATTCCACAAATCGGGAAGTTTCTGAAGACCTTTTCTGTAGTACATCTTTGCATTTTTTACATCTCCAATATTTTTAAATATATCACCACAAAAGAAATAATTTTCTACAGAAGGAAATTTTTGTACCAATACTCAACAATTCTCCTCTTTTTTGGAAGTTACCAGTATCTGAGATTTATAAAAATTTTCATCTTTATATTCAGGAAAAAATACTGAAAAAGAAAATAATTCGGCAGGCTTTTGATGATTCCCTTTAGAAGCATCTACGTGAGTAAAGTATAAAAAACTTATAAAAACGATACTTAGGAGACTGATGGACGAAAGAAGGACACGAGAAAAAAGAGAATGAAAGAAAGTACTTTTTTCTTTTGGTAGAATTCAAGTTATCAGAAAAATACAGAGAAGGTAGGTGATAGCAGAAGGGAAGTTATATAACTGGAATAGTACAAATAATATAAGACTATCATTTGACGGATTTTTTTTATAGTTACGAAAAAGAAAGTAAGTAGCATAAACAAGAAGAAGGAAAGGGAAAAGTCAGAATTGTACCCAAAAATCAAGAAATATATTATGTACCCTATCAGCGGTAAATCAAAAATTTTCATATATATAGAGAGATGGGATTTTATATGATGAAAATATATTTCCGAGCATTTCTGGTCAAACTCAAAAAAAGAATACTTTCGGAGAAGAGAAAATGATATGAAATGTGGTCTCCCAAATTCAAAAACGAGAGAGGAAAGAGTGAAGTTTTTCTGGAAATAAAAAAAGAAGGATTCAAGCAACTATAAATAAAAGTCCGAAAAAAACGAGTTTTAGAGTGTTTGAATATTTTCTTCAAAAAGAGAAAAAAACATATCAAAGAAACAGAAAAATCGCCCACCATTGAAACGTCAAAAAAAGTGTGAAAAAAATCAGAACACATGCTAAAGCAAGAAAGATACTTCTTTTTCTCTCCAATGACTGAAGTAAAAAGGGAACAAAGAGAAGAATTGCTCCACTCAGATAATTTGGACTTCAGAGAGTTCATAAAGCTCGCTTTGAAAGTTCCCCATAGTCATAACTTGGGAAAAAGCGCTCTTTAAGAGCGATGAAGCAAGTAAACACGAGAAGGTAAAAAAGCGCTTTTTTAATATACTTTCTCTCTTCTTCAGAGAGATGAAAACAAATATTTGTAAAAAGAAAAAGTGAAAAAAACAAAAAAAATCCATGTCCTTTTTCTTGTCAGCCTATAAAACTCAAGATTGGTGATGCTGAAAAAAAGGTTGAGACAAATATTGATCATAAAAAGAAGAGAAAAAGAGGAGAAAAAGAGAACTTCTTTTTCCAGATGAAAAAAGTTGAAAAGAGTGAAGTAAGAACTATAAAAAAACAGACTTTTGTAAATTCATAATTTCAAACGACCTGAATTACTGGTAATAAAGCAGAATGAAACAGCATCACAACTGAAAATACAAGGACAACAAATAACGAGGTATATGTCATAAAGAAAACTTAATTTATTATATTTTCTTTATAAATACAAAAATGTACAGAAAGACTTTTTGATTCTCATAAATAAATACATAAAATATGTTTATTATTTTTAATATTTTCTATTTATGAAAAAAATACTTTTTTTGTTTCTTTTGAGCGTAAGTCTTACTTGATTCGCAGCGACAAGTGACTGGACAGGAAGCGCGAATCTTATTGCTTCAAAATGACTTATCACGGATTATAGTGCTTCTCCAGAAAAATATAGACTGAGTGATACCATCACTCGTAAAGAAAGTATAAAAATTATCGTAAAACTCGCAGGAGGAAACCCAGGTGAAACATGTGAAGGGAAATTTAAAGATATTTCTAAAAATGATTGGAGTTGTAAATATGTTGAATGGGCTTTAACAAAATGACTCATTGCAAGTACTTCAACATTTCGTCCTGATGATAATATCACCAGAGCAGAGGTACTCAAGCTTATTTTCAAGGCAAAATGACTTACAAAATCATACAATACAACCAACTGGCAATCTGATTACTATAAATCAGCGCTTGATATGGGACTCATAGACGCATCTCAAGATGATGCAATGTATAATGCAAATGCACTCAGAGGATGGATTTTCTATACTGTATCAAAAACATACGAAAATCCAATAGAACAACAAAAAGTTATTTCTAACGAAGCCCTCTAACAAAAAAGAAGCAGTTATCTGCTTCTTTTTTGAATTTTATAGTGATATACATTAGTATAATAGAGAGTAATTTTACAGTATACAATAATATGAAGGAATATTCTCTCACATTTACAAATTATACAGCCGCAGCTATTCTTCAGAAAATATGTTTATTCTTATGACTAGAAAAACTCTGAGTAGTTACAAAAGTGCAACTTTTAACAAAATCTGAGATAGATTCAATTCTCACTTGTGAAGAGGTAAGAAACTTTTTAGTTGAACTTAAAATCAATGATATAGAGAAAATCATTTATGAGTACGAAGTGACAAATACTTCTGAAAACCTTGATAGATTTTTGGATACATTTGATGAATTATTTAAAAAAATCGATTTACTTTTAAAAGAAAATAATACACTTGCTGCTCTTTATAATCACGATATAAGAAATAGTATTCAATACCTATACCCTGCAAGTCAAAAAGAGTGAAGGTCTTTTATAGTTGAAAGTCTTTGAAGTGAAGAACTGAAAAATCTCACTACTGCATGAAAAAAATTTATCGCTTTTTTAGAATCTCTTTATTTTGTATTTCAGATACCAAAAGAAGTTTTGATGGAGAGAAAGAAAAACACCTCTCTTCGTGAGGTATTAAAAATTGCTCAATATCAAATAAAACCTTTTGTACTCGTAAACTTAAGAGAAGAAGTAGAGATTTTTTGAGTTAAATGAGACTTTACTATACTGTTAGCAAATATTTTTAGAAATTGTGAAAAACATTGACAAGCAAACCATATTGAAGTAAGTTTAGAAAGAGAAAATATCTTGGTTATAAAAGATGACTGAGTATGAATACCTCAAGAGGTTATTCCTTCGATGTTTCATTCTTGAGTAAGTGGAGCTTGAAGTAGCGGGCTTGGACTTAGAAATTTAAAAGAAAGAGGGTTTGAGATAAAAGCCTCAAATAACTGACTCCCAAATAAAAATTGATGATATGGAGCAAAGATTGAAATTCAGTTTTCAAATAGAAAATAGCATTTAAGATTATTTTTACTTCTCCTTCATTTCCCAAACTCCATCCCAATCCGAAGCAGGTGGAGTTTTTATAAAGTATTTACACCTTTCGAGGTATTTTTGACTTGGAGTATCATTCAAAGAAGCGAGAACTTCAAAAAGACTCAGTGCTTCTTGGAAATGACGAGCCGTATAGAGTTCTATTCATTTTGAAAAATCAATAATAGTTTTTAGTTTTTCCTGATCTATTTTTCCTTTTTCTCCGAGGAGTTCATATATATTTACTGGTTTACTCTTTCCTTTTACACGAATTCTATCCAAAAATCTAAACTCATATTTATCAGAAACTTTTTCTTGTATCACTTCGCTCACACAAATATGTGTTCCATAAACCTTATTTACTCCTTCAAGTCTTGAAGCGAGGTTCATAGCATCTCAAAGAGCCGTAAACTCCATTTTTCTTCACTCTGTCCCAATATTTCCAACAACAACATCACCCGCATGAAGACCAATACGAATGTGTACTTCTGGAAATCCTTTTTGCATCCAAACAACGTTAAAACGTTTTAACTGTTCAAACTGTGCAAGAGCCGCTTCACAAGTATCTATTTCCATAGTTTCCGTATGTCAAAATACTCCCCAAAGAGCAACAATCGCATCTCATTCATATTTATTGATAAATCCTCTTTTATCAATAATTATATCCGACATTTCTCTAATATATTCTCTTAAAAACGCAAGAAGTCCTTCTGGGGAATATGCTTCGGAAATAGTTGTAAAACCTTCTATATCTGAAAAAAATATGCTTATACGCTTCTTTTCTCCATCTAGTTTTATTTTCCCCTCTCCAGAAAGAATTTCGTGAGCAATATCCTTTGAAACATATTCTCCAAGAGCTTTATTGAGTTTTCATTTTTCCTTATTTTCTACTAGGTATTTAACAAGGTTTGAAGAGGTAAGTGACATAATAAGTGCAAAAATGAGCTCGGTAGGAAAGTTTATAACGATGTTTGTAAAAATAATAAAAACCGTCGGAACAATAAGAAGAAATATTATTATTATCGATATATTACTTAATATAAGGACAAAAGAAGAACGACTGAGATTAAAATATACAGAAACTATAATGAGCGAAAATATAAGGAGCCACTCAAGTGATGTATTGAAATAAACGAGAAAATCTTTTTGTAAAATAGTATTGAGCATATTTGCATGAATATATACCCCGTACTCTGTTCCATTTGGTGTGTAAAAGATATCTTTTATTCCTTTTGCAGCTGTTCACACGAGGATAATTTTATCCTTAAAATCAAAGTTTTTTGCAATTCATTCAAATGAACCAGTATCATATATATCATAGAAAGAAAATTTTTGGTATTTTCTTCCTGAGATAAAGTTTATAAGTATTTCATTTCCGTTTATACGAGAAAACGGAATATTTACAGTTCCATCTATCGAAAAAGAAGTTGGTGATACCGTAAAATTTGACGTATATTCTTTATTAAAAAGTTGAGCGTAAAAAGCTTTTATAAGAACGATTGAAAAATGAAGATATGATTTATTTGTTCTATCTATAAAAGAAGGTCTGAGAGAATACACCGTGTTTGTTCTCCCGTCAACAATTGGTGGAAAATACCCCGTAGCAAGAGTATTATTTTGAAACTCTGGGAGAATAGGTTCAACTTCTCCATTATCAAGAATAGCGTGTCCTAGAACGACGTTTTTTGATGTTTGCAGAGCATTTTCAAAAGCCACATCCGAGGCTTTATTTGAAGAGTTATCTGCAAAGATTATATCCATTCAAATAACGGAAACTTTTTCTTTTGTAAGGTTATTTATAAATGGTACATACTTTTCTCTATCGAAAGGAAACCTTCATAGTTTTGCAAGTGTTTTTTCATCGATTTCAACGACAACTATATTCTTGTTTGCAGATTTTTCGAATAGTATCTCTCTTGTATGATAATAGTAATTTTGGATAGACTTATTAAAAGTATGAAAGAATCAACTCAGTATATATACCACGACAAAAATAAGTCCCGCGAGAATAAGCGTGAGAAATGTGTTATTCTTAAGGAATCACTGCATAGTCTTATTTTTTAAGAATCGAATTGAAGGCTTTATCTAAACCAGAGTTTATTACTTCTTTTGCTTTATCGTTCAAGGACTTCACTCATTCAAGAGAAAAATCTATATTTGTTATATCTATTTGAAAAATATCTTGAAACATCTTTGTATTTTTCAACATAATATCCTTTAAATCAGGGGGAAGAAGATTGATAGATTCGATATTCATAAAATCTTTCACCTCTTGTGGAAGTTCTTTTACAATATCTTTTTGCTCTCAAAGGAAAGTGAGTGTTTCTTGAAGTCAAAGAGTATTTTTTGCTGCTATAATATCTTGAAAGTCGTACATACTTCCCTTCACAAGACTTTGTTTTACAAAAGTATCATCTGTAAGAAGGAGGATGACTTTTTTATAAGCAAGCTTCTTTTTATACATCTCTGTTTCATCTGGCGTCGCAAAGTTGATTGTTTGATACTCTTTATAGACACTTTCATATACATCTTGCCTTTGGTCTGATGATAAAGAACCTATGAGGGTTTCTATTTTCTTCTCATCTTGGTTCCCATGGAGTTCTGCTAGTATCCTATATTTTGGAAAAAATATCTCAAGAAATACGAGAAAAGGTTCATTTTTTGAAAACGAGTCAAGAGCTTCTTGTGTGAGCTTTTCTTTGTACTCTGAATCAAGTTTTGTATTGAGTGATTTCCAATCTATATCTTGAAATTCTTGTATATATCTTTTTATATCTATGAGACTGAAAAGTGAAAGTGAAAATGGTTGATTCTCTCAAAGACGAATTGAAGGAAGGTCTCATTTTTTGAGAGTTATTTCATGATCTTGTACAAAAATAACCTGTTTTTCCAAGTCTATATCAAACGTTGTCCCTCTTACTCCTGCCTCTATGTTGTCAAAATAGACTTTAAAATGATTTTCTCAAGAAAGATTTGTTGTGACTTTTGACCATGCTTTTCATTTAAGAATTTGTGTTGCTATTTGTATCTGAGAGAGATTTTTAGATATAAGGTTCTCTTTGACAACTATCTGAGAATTTCCTCAAATTCTTGTAATACTTCCATCTCACCATTCTATAACTGCAAGAGATTTTTCCCCTGTTAAAAGAATATCTCATACAGCAATCTTATACTTTTTTTGAAGTTCAAGAGAAATTTCATTCACTTTTCCTGTTCATTCTACAAGGGTTATGTATGAGCTTTTATCATTTTCTCGAAACGATACAAAAACTTGAAGAGCTAAAATTCAAAAAATAAACAGTCCTATAATTATTATAAATTTATGCTTTAGATTTTTCATTTATTGAGTATTATAAACTAAAATAGTTTCAAAATTCATAATTATTCTATCTCCATTGTATGAAAAAACAATATGTTTTTATATTTCTGATTTGTATTACTCTCTATATTATTTATCTGATATTTAGTCATAAATATAAGGAATACCAAATAAACTCAAAAATTGAATTTATATCTGACCTCAATAAAGAAATTCACTTAAAAATAGAAGCCGCTCAAAGTATCATTGATTATAAAACTACCTCTGCTTATAAGAATAAAATTCTTAAACTCGAACAGTGAATGAAAAATAGAGGAGAAAAGGTAGTTTATATAACAACGGAACAAAAGTTCAAAAAATTTACAACAACAAACATCGAAGAAGAATCTAAAAAACTTGAGTTAGAATACAAAAATATAGAAGAACAATGAGATGCGAGAAGTATGTCAAACATAGATAAATGGTACTATTTTATTTTTCAAAAATACAAAGAAAAATCATGAATGGAAAAACAAGAAACACCTCGTTCAATTAAAAATACATAACATAAAAAAGACTGATTGAATCAGTCTTTTTTATAAATCAGAGAAATCTGAAGGAAAATCTTCTATTGTTTTTAAATCTGAAGTTGTTGGGATTCCATTTGATGAACCACCAAATATTTTGTTTCCTATTTCTTCAATCTTTTCAAAAATACGTTTTGGCTGTGCATATTTATCAACATCTATTCAAAGAAGGTTTCAAAATATAGGAAAAAGGAAAATAGTAAGTACCGTTACAACGATTCATATAATCGCATAACGTATCGTATTTATCGCTGGTTTAATCTTTTCATCTTTTCCTCCAGAGAGAATAAGAAGAAGTCCTCACCGAAGAATAAATATAATAGAGAGAACTCATGATATGAGAACGAACAACGATATAGCCAAAAGAATAAATTCTCAGAAATCTATTTGTTGTCCAAGTATAGAGTTTGATGCATCAAAGGCGTATGCGTTTTCAAAAAACATAAGAGAAACCAAGTTAATCAAGTACTTTTAAGTTAATTTTTCTATTGAGCTTGAGTCCTAAAAGCCTCAAAATAGAACGGAGGGCATTGATTGTACTTCCTCCTTTTCAAATAATCATTCCCATATCTTCTTTATGTACACTAAGTGTTAATAATGTTCAAAGCTCATCGTCTTTCTTCTCTATCTTAATATCTTCTTTATGATTTACAAGATTTTCTACTACAAATTTAAGAAATTCTACTTCTTGCATCGAAAAATAGTTATAAAGTAAAATAAAAATCCCTCAATACTATTGAAGGATATATTGCTTGAATTAAAGGGCAATGTTATTCATTTTTACAAGCTTTTGGATTCTTGGAGAAAGTTGAACTCATTGAGAAAGATATGTTTTTACTTTCTCTGCATCTTTTAAAGAAAATTCTTTTGAGATTGGGTTATAAAAACCAAGTACATCTTTATATCCTGATTTTGATGGTGCTGTATGTTCTGTAAGTACTACTCTAAAGAAAGGTGAATTTCTTTTTCCAGCTCTTGCAAGTCTAATTTTCAACATAAGTGTTGCAGTTTAATTGAAATAATATGTTCTTTGTAAATTTTGTTTTTCCTTCAATTGGATTTTCGTTGGTGCCCAGAGCGGGAATCGAACCCGCACTCCATCAAAGGAACAGGATTTTAAGTCCTGCGTGTCTACCGATTCCACCATCCGGGCAAAGGGAAGTTATTATATAACTCCTTTCTTTTTTAATGTTCTCAAGCCCGCAGCTGAAACTTTTATTCTATATACGATTCCAGAAATAGGATCTTTTATATTTCTGTAGAAAAGATTTGGATAAAATTTTCTTTTTGTTGCTCTCATCGAGTGACTTCTCAGATTTCCTGTAGAAGTTTTCTTTCCTGTTACCTCACAAACACGTGACATACAAATTTAAGTTAAACGTTATAAAGTTTGAAATTATAAAGTTTAAGAATGTGGTTAAAATTTACTTTGAAACCTTACAAACTTTTAACTTTATAAACTTGGAGTTATGCTTTTATTTCTATTCCTACTCCGCTTGGTATATTAATATCCTGAAGAAGTTCAAGAGTTTTTGGAGTTGGTTCTACGATATCTACAATTCTTTTATGTCTACGAATCTCAAATTGTTCTCTTGCATCTTTATTCGCAAAAGTAGATCTATTCACTGTAACTTTTTCTATACGAGTTGGAAGTGGTATTGGACCAACAACAACTGCTCAAGAATCTTTTGCTATAAGAACTATCTTTTTCACAGCTTCATCAAGAAGTTTATGATCGAAAGACTTAACGCTAATTCTAATCTTCTGAGTATCTTTTTTTGCAGACATCCTAGTAACTATTAAAAAATTAAATCTTGTAAAGGGTACAATACAATCTTATTTTTCATACCCCCGATTTTCACGGGAGTATGAATATAAAACGATATTATTTTAAAACTTTTGCAACTACTCATGAACCAACTGTTCTTCCTCCTTCTCTGATTGCGAATCTAAGACCTTCAACCATAGCGATTGGAGTTTGAAGACTAACAACCATTTTAACATTATCACCTGGCATAACCATTTCTACACCAGCTGGAAGTTCGATATCACCAGTTACGTCAGTTGTTCTGAAGTAAAATTGTGGTTTATATCCTTTAAAGAATGGAGTATGTCTTCCTCCTTCATCTTTTGTAAGTACGTATACTTCAGCTTCAAAGTTTGTATGTGGAGTAATAGATTTTGGTTTCGCAAGAACTTGTCCTCTTTCAACTTGGTCTCTTTCAATACCTCTAATAAGGATACCAGCATTATCACCAGCTTGACCTTGATCAAGAAGTTTGTGGAACATTTCGATTCC
>CAYUZH010000032.1:0-13050 GCA_964449635.1 uncultured Candidatus Peribacteria bacterium
ATCCACGCTTCTGATTCAGAAGAAACAGCAGCCGTTGAAATCCCAAGATTTTTCAAAGCTGAAGAAATCTATTCTTACAACAAAATTGATAAAGATCTTCTTTACTAAGAAGAAATTAAGACTTAAAAAACTCAAACAGAAAATTGTTTGAGTTTTTTATTTTTCCCATACAATCAAAGTATATAAATAACCAACAAAAAATGGCAAAATTTTACGATACACTCCTCTGAGAATATATACGAAATCCAGGACAAAGATGAATCGGGCTTGATGCACTGGCATCAAAGTATTTTGATTATGGGATGATTGCCTATAACGATATCACAAACAAAGGAAAAACTCCCTTTCAAGATGTTGATTTGGCAGAAGCTGCTATCTATTCGTGAGAGGATGTCACAATGACTCATAAAATATATGAAAAACAAAAAAGTGATGGCATCACTGAAAATACCGTTCTCCAAGACATAGAAATTCCTCTTCTTGAAGTGCTTATTGATATGGAACTTTCAGGAGTACGTATTGATAGAGATAAACTCAAATGAATAGGTATCCTCCTCGAAAATGAAATTGCACGACTTCAAAAAGAGATTTGGTATCAAGCTGATAGTGAATTCAATATAGCATCTCCAAAACAAGTTGGGGAGATGCTCTTTGAAAAACTCGGGCTTCCAAGCGCGAAAAAAACGAAAACGGGTTTTAGCGTTGATAGTGAAGTACTCGAAAACCTCGGGAAACAGTATCCTATCGCTCAAAATATTGTTGATTTTCGTCATTATTCAAAACTTCTGTCTACCTATATAAATGGACTTCAAGAGCGTATGGACCAAGAAGATAGAGTTCACTCAAGTTTTAATCAAACCATAGCCGCAACTGGACGTCTTTCGAGTACTGATCCAAATCTTCAAAATATCCCAACCTGAGACGGAGTCGCTGGAGAGATACGATGAGCTTTTATCCCTTACAATGATACTGATAGTATTGTAGCCTGTGACTATTCGCAGATAGAAATCCGCCTTCTTGCACTGATGAGCGGGGATGAAAATCTTCTGAAAGCATTTAGAGAAAATATAGATATCCACCTCAATACAGCCAGATTTATTTTTTGAAAACAAGAGATATCTTCCACTGAAAGAAAATACGCAAAAGCCGTAAACTTCGGAGTTATCTATGGAATTAGCCCATTTTGACTCTCAGAAATGCTTGGTATTAGTCGTGCTGACGCCAAAAACTATATCGACACTTTTTACCAAAACTATCCTCAAGTTCGTGAATTTTTTGATGGACTCATAGCAGGATGTAAAGAAAAAGGTTATGTTGAAACGATGTTTTGACGTCGCCGTTATATACCTGGAGTCAATGACTCCAATAAAATGATTGCCTCGGGAGCCGAGAGGGAAGCTATGAATATGCCAATTCAATGAACCAGTGCCGACATCATCAAACTCGCAATGATTCGTATTCACAAATATATCAAAGACCATAAGCTTGAATCAAAACTGGTCATGCAAGTACATGACGAACTCGTTTTCAATGTAGTCGCAAAAGAAAAAGAACAACTCTTACCAGTTATTAAAGAAATAATGGAAAATATAATCCCAGATACAAGTATTCACCTCAAAGTAGATATTGGAATCGGAAAAAATTGGAAAGAAGCGAAATAATACTACTAATATTAGTCTAAACTATGCGCATTATAGTTTTTTGAGACTCTATCTGAGAAGGCTTCTACGACTTAAAAAAGTGAGGATGGGTGAATAGACTCAAACTTCACTTCTTTAAAAAAGGGACTGATATAGAAGTTACTAACGCTTCAATTGCTGGGTATACTTCAAAAAATATCCTTGATCATTTTGAAAATATACTTCAAGCTTTTACAGCACGCCAAGAAGGAAAAGAAAAAGAAACAGATATTATTTTTGCTATCGGAATCAATGATTCTTGTTTTTTTGATGCATATTCTAAAAACCAAAATGTAAATCTCATAGATTTTGAGAAAAATATACAAAAAATCCTCAAACTAGCAAAATCAAAATCATGGGTTAGAAATATTTCCTTCGTAAATAATACCTTAGTAGATGAATCAAAACTTAATCCAGCATGTTGGGGAGAGTACTATTATAAAAATAGTGAGATAAAAAAGTATAACCAAGTGTTGCAAAATATAACAAAAGATTACAATCTATCATTAGTTAATATAGAGAGTTTGATAGATATAAGAAATCTTCCAGATGGAATCCATCCAAATGCAAAATGACATAATATAATTTATAGAAAAATAAAAGAAATACTCCCTGAAAAATAACTCTATGACAAATCCTTCAATAGAAGAAAAAATCGATTATATATACGAAACTCTCAAATCTCAAAAAAGAAGACAACTCTTCTGAGATTTTTTCAGATGGTGACGGAGAATTTTTGTAATCGGAAGTCTTGTTTATTTTTACTATTTTTGAGCTCAAATAATTGAAACACAGGTAAAAAATATTCTTAAATCTTCTACTCCAGATGTTTCTATAGATAGTATGATGGGGAGTTGAATGTTAGACAAAATTAAATGACTCCTGAAAGATACAACGAAAACAAATGAATTTTAAAAATACTCTCTATTAACTCATAACCACTTATTTAAAGCATGTTAATTATAAAAATAATATACTGAATCGCTTTTATAGCAACTTGATACTGACTCATAAGATATCGTAGAGTGGTCAAATGATGGACAGGTAACTTTGTTTGGGCAGAGCAGTACCTATGAAGTGGAGGAACTTACACAGCCCTTATATTTCTAGGATTATTTCTTATTTTCTTATGAGTACTTCGGCCTTTTGGGTGACTTGAACTTCTTTTTTGAGCAAAACAAATCACTCCATCAAGCCAACAAACAACTATTAGTTCAAACCAATAAATATATTTAAAAATACTTTTTCGCTTTGGAAACTCTCTTGATACAAAATCATTAGAGTTTTTTTATATTTTTTATATGCTTGTAACAGCTTATTTATAAACAAAACTTTATGAGAAAAATCTTGATTTTATGTGTCGTATTTTTTGGACTTTTTGGACATACGTATGCTGGAGATGATATACTATCAATAAAACCATCTTCGGGAATACAAACACAATCTCTCAGTTGAGAAGAATCTACGAGGGCGGATATATATAAAACTCTTGCAAAAATAGTCTCTTCAAAAGTAAGAATAAGCTACTCATCTTTGCATCTTGAGTTTAAAGATGTGAAAAAAGGAACTGATACATACTCAAATTTACAAAAACTTGTCTACTTAGATATTTTAGAAAATAAAAAATCAAATGTTCTTCCTTCAAAGAACTTAAATGCTTATATTTTTTATAGCCTCGCAGAAAAAGCTTTAGAAACAAAAATTATATGAGACTCAAAACAACTCATATGAGAACTAAAAAAAAGAAATACTCTCTCTTCAGACATAAATTATATTCTTCAAATATATGAAGAAAGTATCTCATCTGAAAATAAAACACTTGAAGAATCAAAAGAATCTGATGAAATACTTGAAAAAAAAGAGATGTTTCTTGATGTCTATGAAACACTCAAAAAATCTCACTATAATCGTGACAAAATAGAAGAGAAAGAAATGCTTTATAGTGCAATGGAATGATTAGCAAATGGAACAAAAGATAAATTCACTGCTTTTTTCCCACCAACACAAAATAAAAACTTTCAAGATGGCCTGAGTGGAAACTACGAATGAATAGGTGCCTATGTAGACATAGTAAAACCGGGAGAATTACTTATCATTTCGCCGATAGTTGATGGTCCTGCATTCAAAGCATGAGTAAAAGCCTGAGACATCGTCACTATGGTAGGAGATAAAAAAATAGAACCTGAAAATTCTCTCTCGGAAGTAGTCAGCTGGATCAAATGACCAGCTGGAACTTCAGTAAAATTAAAAATTAAAAGAGAATGAGGAGAGATAAAAGAAATAGATGTGAAAAGAGAAAAAATTATCATAAAAGAAGTAGAATATAAAACCTACCCTTACAATAATGCTTTCTATATTCAAATTAAATGATTTTGAGACAATACGTACGGAGATTTTGTAAAGTCTCTCGAAGTTTTGAAAAAAACAGAATGAATAAAAAAAGTCATACTTGATTTAAGAAATAATCCAGGAGGATATTTAGATGTTGTCGATGAAATGCTTGGATACTTCGTACCAGCTTGAGAACCTGTATCAGTTATAAAATACTACAACTACACATTGAAAAACCAATCTTCTTGATACTCAACTATCGACTTTTGAAAGTATAAACTTATTATTCTCGAAAACTGATGAACAGCTTCGGCATCAGAAATCCTTGCATGAACAATAAAAGATTATTTTCCAGAGACAACGATAATAGGGGAGAATTCTTACGGAAAGTGATCTGTACAAACTATTAAACCATACGAAGATGGTTCAAGCTTAAAATATACCATAGCAAAATGGTATACTTGAAAGAATCAAGTAGGAATTGATGGAGTTTGAATAAAACCTGATGTTGAAATAAAAATAACAGATGATGATATAAAAGCATGAGTTGATAGCCAGCTGGAAGCAGCCCTTAAATATTAATACTGTCTCAAATGAAGAAGCTATTTATTTCTACTCTTAGTTTTATATGTATTTTTACATTCAATACAGTAAATGTATTCGCAGAGACTCCATTTGAGTTACTCGAAGATAAGTATAATACCTTTACTGAAAAGCTTGAAACAAGGTACAATATTACAAAAACAGTAGACCTTCTTGAAAAACTTTCAGGAAGTCTCGATACACTTATACTCAAAAAAAATATATCCGAGTCAAAAAGAGATTATATACGATTTTTATATGATATTAATAGACAAAAAATAAATCTTTTAAAATCGGCAGATTCTAAAAGTGGACAAGATATTCAAAAATCAAAAGAGTTTAAATACACGGTTATTTTGAAAGCACAATCAAAAAGAAAAACAACACCCAAAGAAGTACTTACTCTTATGAGTGAAGGAAAAAAACTATACCAAACAAATAGTGTCTACGAATTTTATAACGAAGAAAATAAAGAAATAAACAAAGTAATCTTCAAAAGTTTTTATAAAATCACCCCTGATATAATTCCTTTGATATCATCTATTGATGGAATCATCGTCTCGCCAAAAGAAGGAGAATATATATATATAGAAAATTACTCTCTAGAAAAAAAATATCCTTTTTCAGTTTTCTATACAGATATAGATTTACAGAAAAGATTTATTGATTTAGATAAAAAGTATGTTTTAGAAAATGATACTTACTTCACATATATATTTAATCAGTATCAAGTTTTTGCTGATGAGTATTGATTCTATGAATCAACTTTCACAAGAAACAATGTAGATAAAGCAACGATTACTTTTGTGAGGGATTCTGAATCAAGATTTTGATATGTTTCCAATTTCAAAAAAGTAAAACTCATAAAGTCATCTCTCATATGATGAATAATGAATAAAGACAAATTTTTATCTACTATAGCCGATGATAAAAAGTACCTCTCTGGAGATTCAGATAATGACTTCGAAAATTTAAAAAGAACCATAGATACTCTTATAGAAAATACCGATACAAAGGATGAAAAAATTCAAAAAATATATGCTTGGATACTTGCAAATATAAGTTATTCAAGAGAATTTGATATAGAAGATAAACAAATATTTTCATGAATAGACACATTTGGAGATCACGAATGAGTCTGCGATGGATACGTAAAACTCATGACCTATATGCTTCTATATGCATGACTTGATGATGTCGAAATCATACGATGAGACGTTATTGATGCTGATGATTTTCCATATATATGACACGCATGGTTAAAAATATGAAATGACTATTACGATCCAACATTTGATGATCCAGTCGGACTTACAGGGACACTCACGTATGAACAGTATAGATTCTTTAAACTCCCAAGAGATCTACTCTACACAAATAGGTTTGACTATGCCGATACTCCAGACTCTCTTAAAAAAGCACCTCTTTCAGAAAGGGAAGAATTAATAAAAAGGAATCTCTCAAACCTAGTTAGTAAGTATGAAAAATCCAATTATTTACTTTTAAAACCGTTCAAACTCAGAAAAGATTACAATATTGGTTATAATGAGAAAATTTCTATAGAAACAGTAAAAAATATACTCCCTTATATAGAACAACTCAGTTCAACAGAAATAATAAAAAATTGAACAAAACAAAAAGTACGAAGACTCGGTTATTCGTATTACACAGTAGATAATACAAAAGATTTAGAACCTATTCTTCAAACACTTAATTATAATATAAAAGGTTTATCACTTATAAAGAGTATCTGATGAGAGTATAGAATAGGATATGATTTAATAATAGAGTAAAAAAAGAAGCGGAAATTTCCGCTTCTTTTTTTATAACTTTTTTCCCTCTATCTCTTCCTGTATATCCTTTATAAACTTCTCAATATATTCCGTCGTTTGCTCTTTTGTCTTATAGTTTCTCACTGCAACACTTCATCACTTCATCTCTTCTTCACCAACAACGAGGATATAGTTTGCATGCAGTTTCTCGGCATTACGAACCTTTTTATTGAGAGAATCCGAACTTGTATCGATACTGACTCTGATATCACTCATTTCAAGCATTTTTTTCACTTCGTATCCATAATCAACAAACGCCTCACTCACAGGTACAATTCTCACTTGTTCTGGAGCAAGCCAGAGAGGGAAAGTCCCAGCAAAATGCTCGATCATAATTCCCATAAAACGCTCAAGACTTCCTGAAATCGCTCTATGAATAACGACTGGTTGTTCTTGTTCTCCTTGTTCGTTGGTAAAACTCAGTCCAAATCTATTTGGTTGATTAAAATCACACTGAATCGTTGCAAGTTGCCATTCACGACCTATCGCATCTTTAAACATAAAATCAAGTTTTGGCCCATAAAACGCAGCTTCTCCAGGCATTGGTTTATAGTTGAGTCCACTCGCTTGTGCTGCTTCCTCGAGAGATTTCTCTGCAAGTTCCCAGACATCATTTCCCCCTATATATTTATCTGGGGTTTGCGGGTCACGAATAGAGAGGGAAACCCAGTATCCTTCAAGAAGTCAAAAAGTCTTATAAAATTCTTTGATAATCTCAACAATCGTTCCTACTTCTTCTTTTATTTGTGAAACTCGGCAGAAAAGATGCCCATCATCTTGAGTAATCGAGCGAACACGAGTCAACCCAGAAAGTTGACCAGTCTTTTCATCACGATAGACCGTTGCTGGTTCAAAATAACGAATAGGCATATCACGATATGAGAATTGATTATCCGCAAAAAGTTGCATATGATGAGGACAATTCATCGGTTTTAAGAAAAACTTTTCTTTACTCGTTCCACCAAAAACAGAGAACATATCTTCGAGATATTTTCCAGCATGTCCAGATGTTTGATACAATTCTTCTTTTGCAAGATGTGGAGTCCATACACGTTGATATCCTTTTTTCTTATGTAAATCCCAAAGATAATCTTCAATATGTTTTCTGATAATCATTCCTTTCGGTTGCATAAGTGGAAGCCCTGAACCAACCAAATCAGAAACAGTGAATATTTTAAGAGTTTTTCCAAGAATCCTATGGTCACGCTTTTTCGCTTCTTCGAGCATACGAAGATGTTTATCAAGCTCTTCTCTTGTTTCAAAAGCAAATCCATAAATACGAGTAAGCTGATTATTTTTAGCGTCACCAAGCCAGTATGCCCCCGCAACTCTTTCAAGAGAAAATGCATTTTTATCAATTTCAGCAAGTTTTTCTACATGAGGACCAGAACAGAGATTATCAAACATTTCTTGCCCTTGTTGGCTATTCATACGATAAAAAGAAACAATAGTTTCTCCTTGAGATTTGAGTTTTTCGAGATTTTCAAGACGATATTCATCATTCCAAGATTTTACTTGTACAATCGCTTCATCTATTGGAAGTTCATATCTTTCAAATTTTTGATTTTGAGCTAAGATATTTTTCATTCTTTTTTCGATATCCTTCAAGTCTTCTTCTGTAATTTGTATATCTTTTACTTCAAAATCATGATAAAATCCATTTTCTATATCCGGTCAAAACCCAAGTTTTACATTTTCCTTTCCGTATTTTTGTTCTACTGCTTGCGCAAGTACATGGGCAAGAGAATGTCTCTTTATTTCTATTGTTACCATAGTATTTATTATTTTAAAAAATATTATTTTAAGTAAGTTGTTCTCAAATAGTAATTCCATTTTCTATCCAAGCGAGGACCTCCAAGTTATAAGGAACGATGTTTCATACATCTTCACTCTCTATATCTATGAAACGAAGCTCGCTACATTTTTCTGGCTCGAGATTTTCTATCTCTCAATCATAGGAAGATACTTCACCAAAAATATTAAAGTAAACTCTGTCTCCTGCATTTCTGTGCGTTATATGAAGTATTCTCAAAGAAGTAGGAGTAATTCCGACTTCTTCTTGTAACTCCCTTATAAGTCATACTTCCATCGTCTCCGTGCCTTCGAGATGCCCACTTGGAAGCTGATACCACCCATCCATATATCAGGTATTCTGCCTTTTTTGAAAGAGTATTTTGCCTTCAGAATTACGAATAACTCAAAACACAGCAGAATAAAACTCAGGATTTCTCATTTTTATAGAAATTAAAGTTTAAAAAAATCCTCTACTTTCGTAAAGGACTCCAAAACACGAAGAATAACCTCTACTTTAGGTAAGGAAGAAAGTTACAGTGGTTACAAGTCATGTGAGCCTCATAGGTGCTGATAAATTAATAACAAAGGTATTTTATAAAAATAAATAAAAGAGTCAATGAAATATTTGGAAAAATAACAATTTGTATGATACAATAAAGAGGAAATATATAAATGTCTTTCATTTTATTACTTTTAAAGAAATTTTTATGATTCTCGGAAAAATACTAAAAGAGTCCATCGACAAAAAAGCATCTGATGTTATCATAGCGGTTGACTCCTATCCTTACCTAAAAATTGATGGGGAAATGGTTCCTCTTGAATCATACGGAATTCTATGAAAAGAAGTCGTAGAGCAAGAAGTTTTCACTATCATGTCAGAACGCCAACGTGATAAATTTGAAGCAGAACTTGAACTTGACTACTCTATTGATTTAAAATGATATAGCCGTTTCCGTGTGAATGTTCTTCATCAAAAGAAGGGGATATCTATTGTTTTTCGTATCATTCGTAATGAGCTTCCAAAATTTGAAGATTTGATGCTTCCTCCCTATATTCTAGAGTTTGTACAAAGAAAAAGTGGACTTATTCTTATCACTGGTGGAGTAGGAACAGGGAAGAGTACTACAATGAGTGTTCTTGTAGATTACATAAACAAAAACTTTAAAAAACATATTATCACGGTAGAAGATCCGATAGAATTTGTATTTGATAATGAACAATCTTTAATAGAACAAAGAGAAGTAGGAACGAGTACGAGAAGTTTTGAAAATGGTCTCAAATATGCACTTCGCCAAGCTTCGGATGTTATTATGATTGGGGAGATGCGTGATTTAGAAACATTTAGACTTGCACTTCGTGCAGCAGAAACAGGAAATCTTGTCATCGCTACACTCCATACTTCTTGAGCTGCTCGTACGATTGCTCGTGTGATTGATATGTTTCCATGAGATGAAAAAGAACAAATCAAACAACAACTTTCAGAATCTCTCATTGCGGTTGTTTGGCAAGATCTTTTAAAAAGAAAAGATGGAAAGGGAAGAATACCAACCCTTGAAATTCTTGTGAATACAACCAGTGTTGCCAATATAATCCGTAGAGGACAAACTCATCAACTTCCAAATGCGATAGAAACAGGAAAAGCCGTCGGTATGATACCTATGAAAAAAAGTTTAGAAATACTTCTAAAAAATAATCTCATATCAGAAGAAGCTTTCGAAAATTACTCAAAATTTTTATGAAGAATTCAGGAAGAAGAAGGTGGAGCATAAGATGAGGAGAAATCCTCATTTTTTTATTTCCTAAAAATCTCTTTTTTCTTAAAATAAAATTATCATCACTCTGGGTTATTGGTCACAAAAGTACAAATAATTATTACTAAAAGTGTATGTCCTCAAAACAATCTCTTCGCCAGGAACGAAAAAAGATATTTCAATCAATACATAAAACTACTCACAAAAGAGAACAAGAGGGAATAGTAGATACTATTTTAAACTCTAGCGATTTCAAAAACGCTCAAAATATATGAATCTATATATCACTCTCCGACGAAGTTTGTCTGAGTAAAATCATAGAAAAATCTGGGTTAGCAGGGAAGAGTATCTATATACCAAAAATAGAGTGAGAAAACATAGAATTTTATGAGATAAAAAGCTGGCAAGATACCGAAACCTGAAATTTTTGAATCCTCGAACCAAAAAAAGATTGTAAAATACTTGATACTTCACTTGATATCATCTATATCCCTGGACAAGTTTTTACGAAAACAGGGAAGAGAATCGGCAGGGGAAAAGGATACTATGACCGATTTTTTGCTACCCATACTTCCCTTTTACAGACAAAAAAAATCTGAGTGTGTTTTTGACACCAGATTATTGATGATTTTGAAATTGATAGTTGGGATATCGTTATGGATGAGGTGATTTTTTAAATAGAAACTTGTTTATCGTATTCAGTTTGTCAACACAGTGTTGGGTATTTTCCAGTGATACATCACATACAAATATCTGATACATCAACTTTTAGCGCCTCAATAAGTCAGCTATGAGAAATATATTTTACACTATCAGCATTCAAAAACTGTGCTAATTTTTGAAGTTCATTTTCAGTAGGATGAAGAATATCTTTGAAATACTCTGAAGCAACAAGTTCATCAATCTTGGCCATATTGATACCATAAAAACAAGGCGCAACAATAGGAGGAGAAGGGATTCTCAAATGGACTTCCGAAGGTTGATAAAAATCTCTAAAAGCCTTTACAAGATATGACATAGTTGCTCATCTCACAATACTATCATCCATCAAAACTACTTTTTTTCACTTTATAAACGAAATAAGGTTTGGATTAAAAATATATTTTTCTTGTATCATATCTCATCTTTTTCATGATTGTTCTATAAAAGTTCTTTTTGCATGTGGACTTTTAGTGATAGCTGGAATCAAATCAAGTTGAAAAACATCCTTATATCAACGTGCCGAATAGTGAGCGCTTGCTGGTACATCTACTACAACAGTATCTGACGAATCAAACGAATTATTTTCATCACTTTTTGCAAGAACTTGACCAAGTCTATATCTATGACTATTTGAAGGAGTTCACCAAAGTAAAGTCATCGGATGGGCAAAATATACAGCTTCAAAAAAACAACGACTTTTTTGAATAGGAACATCAAGTTTCATCGGAAAGTGTGAAACTTTCTTCGTTTTTGGAGTATACTGAACGATATCTCCCGTTTTCACAAAGCTATAATCAGAAAATCACATTTTAAAAAGAACGGAACTTTCACTAGAGGCAACTAAGGTCTTTCAATCATGAGCAAAAGCAAGAGGTCTAAATCACCATCTATCTTTTGCAAATGAAAGACTTCCATCTTCAGAAAGCAGAATAATATTACAACAACCATCAATCTGATTATTGATATGTTCAAGAATCATTCTATGATCCGTTACTCAGGCATTAAACTGTTCTTGAATCATAAGCTTTAGCACTTCTGTATCCAAGAGGGGATTTTGCGTAAGATGAAGTCACTTGACTGAGAGTTCTCCAGCAATTTTTGGAGCATTTACGATATTTCCATTAAAAGCAAACGTATATCTTGAATTTGCTTCTTTTTCTTCAAAAGGTTGAACATACTGTGGATTATAATCTTTTCAACCACTCGTAGGATAACGTGCATGAGTAATAATCGAAGTAACTCTTCAAGAAAAATCATTAACTCGAGAGACCAGGTCATCATTTATATCTTGAAATTTAAATACTTTTATTTCTCAGTTCTCGAGTCTCAATGCAAGTCCATAGCCATCTTGTCATCTATTTTTACTTCAAAAAAGAAGATCTCTTGAAAGATTTCATGGATTTTCAAGAGTTCATTCGAGAGAAACAATAGCTCCGACTCAACACATACAAGTATTTTAGAGTTAAATATAATTAAATTATAAATAATAATATAAATTAAACAATAGAAAAGGGAAACTTTAATAAAAAACAAAAAAATCTGAGTGTGTTTTTGACACCAGATTCTTAATGATTTTGAAATTGATAGCTGGGATATCGTTATGGATGAGGTGATTTTTTAAGCTTCCCAAATTTCTAAAGCTTTTTTCATTTCTATTTTATATTTTCTATCAAACAATGAAAAATCTTTCTTTTTTCAATCTTTATATCTTTCAAGAAATGTTTTTAAGGTAGTATCTGCAAATACAAAGCCATTTTTTGAGTCACTTCAATTAAACTTTTCAAAAGCAATAAATTCACGAACAGATTTAAGATAATACTCCAAACTCTCTTGATCAAGAGATTCTTCAGGGTAAGGAATTTCTTGCTGAAAAGGTTTGTAAAAGTTAAACTCTGATGGAGGAAAATCTTCTTCAAATTTTTCTAAAGTATACGTTTGATAATAGTCTTCAACAAGTTTTTTATAATCAATAAGTTCAATTTCCCATATTTTAGCTAATTTTATAGCTTCTGAAGTAAATAATCAAGTAGTAACAAAAAATCATTGAAATTTACTCTCAAGTGATTTATTATTTTGTTTACATTGTGTCATTATAGCACCAACAAAATCACGAATATCAATGACAGAAACCTTGCCTTTATAATTATAATCAATATTTTTATAGTATTTTTTACACTGAAGAAATACAAAATTTGATTAAAGGAAAAAGTTTAGACTATGATCAAACCGTGTTGCTCAATTCGGACTTTGGTGAAGCGTTTACACTAGCTATGATGTCTATATCCGATTTGAATATTGTATGTATAGATACTAGACTCACTCATGCAAAGAACATTGAAGAAGTAGATAATTTATTAACAAAAAATAAAATTTGGGTTG
>CAYUZH010000032.1:13060-13400 GCA_964449635.1 uncultured Candidatus Peribacteria bacterium
ATTTCTAGATAAATTTAGATTATGAGCTTTATTTAATAGTTTTCTAGTATAAAGCTCAAATCCATGTGATTTTAATCTATGAGACAAATTATAGATTATATTAACTTTATCTATATCACCATTAAAATAGTAAGATAAAATTTTTTTCTCTGTATAATTATTTAATTGAATTTTTTTATTGTAGGATATATCTTTTTGAGAAGTATTTTTCATATTTAATAGCATTTAAGTAATTGCTAATAAAATAGTATCATATTTATTATGCATTACCAAATATTATACTACACATAACTTACATTATGTTAAGTATTTTATATTTCTTATACTCCTTCCCTTTAAG
>CAYUZH010000033.1:0-10275 GCA_964449635.1 uncultured Candidatus Peribacteria bacterium
ATATATTTGAGCTGATTATATACAATTTTGGTGAGGATGCAAAGCGAAGAAGGAGGAAAAAATAAAATATTCATGAACAGTCTCATTCATGATAAAATTATTTGCTATTTTAACGTTAAAAGATATAATTTAGTTACTAAGGAGTTGAGTTTCAAGTATATAATTGCAAAATCATCGCAAGATGTATTATATACCTCAATTCACCAAATAGGTGGTAGCAGGGCTCGTATCTGCTTAAACCTATTTTTTTGTTTATAAAAAAGAATCTATGTAATATAGATTCTTTTTTATATTATTCTTTCCAAAATATAGAAATCAATTTTAACTTTCTATTTTTATCTTCCAAAAATTCTTTTATATGAGCTCCTACTATTTTTCCATCAGGAGTAATTCACTTTAACTCATATGAAGTCACAATTCCATTTTCAGTATTTGTAATATTGTTTTTCTCTGCTTTCTTAATGAGTTCTACCACTGAGAAAAAAGCCCTTCTTCTATGATTTTCATCATTTCCTCATCTCTTTTCTGATATTTCAAGAAATTCATCTAAGAAAACTGGTCTTCGATTAAAAGCTTTGGAAAAGATTTTATCATGTTTGCTTATATATTTTTGAATTTCTTGCTTTGTAACTTTATTTCACAAATTAAGAATATTTCTCTCTAGTTTCACTTTTTTATCTTCAAGCATATCTTTTTATATTTATTTTTGATTATTTATATAAGAAAAGTATTTACCGTTTTCGTCTCTATGAGTAAAACCAAGTTTAGTATAAAATTCATCTAACCCCACATCAGCTATAAGTTCAATATTTTTAATTCATTTTTGATTCATAAATTTTACGGATTCTCTTATCAATTTACTTCATATTCATTTTCATCTAAATTCTTCTTTTACCAACAAGTCTGTTATTAATGCTGTCATAAATGTATCTGACAAAATTCTCACAACACCAACTAGTATGTGATTTTCATAAGCAATAAATACAAAAGTAGAATTCATAATTCATTTCCAGTACAATTGTTCTCTCTTTTTATATGGATCATAAAGTTCTAAAAGGTGAGTTTTCCAATGTATTTTTCAAATACGTGAAAGTTTCTTTACTCTAATCATAAAAGTTTTTTACCCACTACAACTTTCACAACTTTCCACTTCGAGACTCATCGAACGGACATAGTATACCGTCTTAATTCCCTGCTTCCATGATTTTACATAATAGTTATAGAGTTCTTGTGGAGAGACTCTTTGTGGATTGATAATCCATTCAAATGAGATACTTTGATCAACCCATTTATAAATCGTTGACACCATATCGATAACATCTGGCATATTGAGATTTACATATTCTTTATAGTACCAAAAATTATCTTGTGCAAGATTTGGAGCCACATTTACAGATGGAGCCACTGAATTTGTTTCTATAAAATATTTTTTATAGATAGGGAGGATAGAAGCCGTTGTTCAGATAACAAGAGCCGTCGAAGTATTTGGTGCTGGAGCTATATGGTACGCAAAACGCATCCCACCTTTTTTAACTTTTGCCATTAATTTTGACCACTTGTCAGCCATTTGTGAATTTGCTTTGAACCATGCTTCGTCTTTTCCCATAAAGATTCCTTTTTCCCAATCACTTCCTTTAAAGAGAGCGTATGGTTCTCTTTCTTCAGCCAGTTGATTTGAAGCACTAAGCGCTTCATAAGCGTATTTCTCAAAAAGTTGGTCAACATGGTCACGAGCTTCTTTTGTATCGTAGGCAAGGTGATTCACGGCGAGGTATTCAGCAAGTCCGAGGAATCCAAGTCCAACCGAACGATATTTTTTACTCGTAAGTTCCGATTCTTTGATTGGATAAAAATTGAGATCAATAACATTATCAAGAAGTCTCATCGCAATCGGAACAACTGCTTTGATATCTGCATCAGTATTTACTTTTGCTACATTGATAGAAGCGAGATTACAAACTACTGTCTCTCCTGGTTTGTATTTAATAACAACATTTCCATCCGCATCAACTCCTTCTTCGATATATTTCGCTGGAGCGGTATTTTGACAGATTTCTACACAAAGTTGCGTTGAGTAGACATTTCCTTCGTGTTTATTTGGATTGAGCCTATTAACCGTATCACGGAAAAATACATATGGCATCCCTGTTTCTACCGTTGCTTTGAGAAATTTTTTGAAAAGGTCTTTTGCAGGAACACTTTCTTTCATCTCAAGTTTCGGATTATTTTCACACTCAACGTAAAATTTTTCAAAATCTTCACAAAAAGTATCTTGAAGTTTTTTCCCCATCAGATCATTAATCTCTTTTGGATCAAAGAGCGTCCAATTTCCATTTTCTTCAACTCTTTTCATAAAAAGATCTGGGATAGAAACGGCAGGAAAGACATCAAACGCTTTACGGCGGATATCTCCCGTTTCTGTTTGGAGATCAAGGAAATCATAGATATCTCTATGCCAGATATCAAGCGTTACTGAGATAGCTCCGGCTCTTGCTCCGAGTTGGTTTACTGCAATAGCGGTGTCATTGATAACTTTAATCCAAGGATTGACTCCTCCAGAAACTCCTTTAACTCCACGAATCGTCCCCCCTTTTGAACGGATATTTCAGAGGTACACTCCGATTCCTCCTCCAAATTTTGAGATTTGAGCCATATTTTCTATGTTATGATAAATCGCTCTGAGATCGTCATCAAGATTGAGTTTGAAACAGCTTGAAAGTTGATGATAGTTTGTACGTGCATTGAGAAGCGTTGGAGTTGGAAGTGATATCTTTCCTTCTGAACAGTATTCATAGATTTTAAATGCTGTTTCCAGACGAGTACTTGCTGGTTCAGGAATCGCAAGAAAAAGCGCTGCTGACATATACATCTCTTGAGGAAGTTCTTTTACAACTCCATTTGGATTTTGAAGGTATCTTTTTTTATACATCAAAACCGTTGTATAGGCATAGGTCATATCGGTATCTGGATTGAGTCTCTTTCCTGCTTCGATGATATCGTCTTCACTATAATACTTGTAAAAATCTTTATAATAGAGTCCTGCTTCTATATATTCATCAAAAAGGGTTTTATAACTCTTTCCTTTGTAAAGGTCTTTTACTTTTATATCTCTTGTTTTTGACGCTTTTTTATAGAGATCTATCATCGCAAATCTTCCCGCAACGATTTGCCAATTTACATTTTCAACCGAAATCAAATCAATCGCTGATTTAATCATCATTTTAAGGATATCACTTGTTTTCATATCTTCAACGATATATTTACGAAGTGATTCTTCGAGTTCTTCAAATTTACAGATACGTGCGAGTCCATAAGAAACTCTTTTATAGGTTTCTCTGATTTTTTCGAGATCAAATACTTCTTTTTCTCCATTTGCTTTGGTAATTTTGAGTTTTTTATTTTCAAGCATTTTCTCTGCTTTTTCTCTTTTTTCTTCTCTTCTTATCGCTCTTTCGTTACGATAAATGATAAATGCTTTTGCAACGTCAAAATATCCTTCAAGCATCAAAACACGCTCAATGATATCTTGGATTTCTTCGATATGAAAGGTTTTTGCTCCCTCAAATTTTACGTGGATTTGATCGGTCTCTTCCATAATTTTTTGAATCATATTTGGAAGAAAGTCTGCATCGCTATATTTAGCTGCTTCTGCAGCTTTCTCAATAGCTCTTTCGATACGTGACATATCAAATGGAATCAAATCTCCTTCTCTGTTCTTAATAAACTTTATTTCCATAGCGCGTTTTTACGAAATAAGTAGATGGGATGTACTGTACTCAAAAATTCAAAAATTGCGAAAATTTTTTGAACAAAAAATGTTAAAAAATACTATATATTGTTAAAAAACAAAAACCTCGACACTATATATCGAGGTTTTTGAAAAATCAAGGATTTTAATAAGAATTTAATATCTTTATCTGGAACAAGATATTTTCTATGGTATAAAGATATGTTTTTATCTATTTTTTGGCTTCCTATAAATAAATATAATTATTTCCAACTAATTGCATCAACTGGACAAGCTGATATTGAGTCATCTACTCATTGATTTTCGTAGTCATCACATGCCTTTACCACGCTTTTTCATTCATCATTGAGTTCAAAAACAGTGTCTGAAATCGCTGTACAAGCGCTACATCCAATACATGTCTCATTCACATCTGGATACCTTTTTCCCATTTCTTGGAGTTTTTTTATTTGTTCTTCTGTTAAAAGAGCCATATTTTTTTATTTAATAATAATAGGTTCGGACGAAGGATATGAATATTTAGCGAAAAATCAAGAAAATTATAGCCTTTCTCTTTCTTAAATTTTATATTTTATGAAAATAAATTGACTATTTTATATTATTATTAATAATATGATGTAAATATTATTATACTAAATGTATGACAGAAATTAAAAATCAAGATACTATAACTATAAGGAAGGGAAGTTTTTTATGAAATCTTTGACGATGAGTAACCTATAATACCCTTACTACCTATTCAAGAATTATATCTATTCCTTCAGCATTTATTGCTTGATCTTCAGAGGAAAAATCTTTTCCCCTCAAAATAGTTGATGGGCTACTCTATGGGATTGATATTCCTTCCCTTCTTACCTCTATTAAAACAAAGACATCTCTCATTCTTGAATTACTCCCTACTTTAGCAAAAGATCCTTCTTCTCTCACATTAAATCAAACGAAAAGGGTTGTTGAGGAATTAATTCCAAACCTTAGGCCAATAGCACAAACAGGGGTTAATATTTTATGAGAAAACTGACTACAATACTGAATTAGTACGTTTACCGTTTTTTTACTGTATGCATTTATTCTTCCTTTTATACTAAAAGGAGCAATTTATGAAGAACGCCCTACTTTAGAACATAAAGTTCGAATTCGTTTAAATAAAAGTATTTCTGGATAACAAAAAAGACCTCTATTCGGGGTCTTTTTAGATTATATATTTAAGTGTCTGTTTTAAGGTCAGTCAAAGGATTTTGTATTCCTTAGAGAATAACAAACGCGAGAGTGAAGCCCGGTACACTTCGGAAAAAAGATTGCTCGATTCTCACCTGTATACCTACATGGAACCTCCTCAATTATAGTTGGCGTAAGGAAAAATTAGATTGACGCGCAGCCTATAAAAAAGACAAACGTATTATACTGATTTGAAATTTAATTCAAACCCACTACAATCAAAATCACCTAATCTTCACATATAAAAATTATGTTTACCCTCAAAGTTGTCTCTGATACGAGTATTTCTTACAATCAAAAAATCATTGACGATATAGCCAAGATAATTTGAAAAATAGTAAATATCTCTCAAAAATGAACCCTCAATATCGTCTTTATAGACGCAAATAGTATACAAAATTTGAACAAAACTTATAGACAAAAAGATTCTGTAACCGATGTATTATCATTTCACTACTTTGATGATTTCTCTGGATTAAAAAAGAACGATATCGCTGGAGAAATCGTTCTTTGTGAAGAAGTGTTAAAAAAACAGGCTATCGAATATGGTCTTGGAGAAGAGAAAGAGTTTTATAAACTCCTCATTCATTCAATCCTTCATATTATCGGATATGATCATGAAAATGATGAGGAATACGAAAAGATGAAAAAAGTAGAGGATGAAGTGTGGGAGAAAGTAGTTTCGTAATAATACTTTTGGATTAATTAAGTTCTGTTATATAGGATATAAACTTTCCGCTTCCTTTTGATACTTCGCTCCAAGAAATTCACTTTTTTAATTCAATAATAATACAACTTCCCTTTTTCATATCAGGCATTTCTTCTCCTATGATATCACTTGCAAAATCGGTAATCGTCGGATTATGTCATACGAGAACAACGGAATTTTTATCTCAAAAAATTTTGATCCCTTCATAATATTCTTTCACTTGTCAATGAATTCAATCCCCATAGTAAAGATTTTCGATTTCAATAAAATACTTCTTTGATATCTTAAATTCTTTTTTTAGTATCTTTGCTGTATCTAAACATCTCAGAGCTGGACTCGTAATAATGATATCTGGAGAAATAACTTGTTTTTTTCATAATTGGTGAAAAAAACTATACAAGAAATCTTCTCCTTTATCGGTAAGAGGACGATTAAAATCACTTCCATTAAACAGATTTCCATCTATAGCAACTCCATGGCGGATAAGAATAAGTACTTTTTGAGACATATAGAGTGCTTATAAATTATTTATCTTTCTTCACCTCCCTATCTGTAAACAAAATCCCATCCAAATGGTCTATCTCATGTTGGACGATACGAGCGGCTAATCACCTTAAAATAAGTTTTCTCTCTTTAAAAGTCTCATCAAAATAACGAAGTTTAATCTCTGACCACCTTTCAACCTCACCCCTTTTTTTTGGAAGTGAAAGACACCCTTCTTTATCACATTCTGTTTCGGTAGAATGCTCAAGAATTTCAGGATTAAACATAATAACGGTCTGGAAGTTTTCATCTTCCCGGTCGCGCATTAAGCTGACAATAATCAGACGGATATTGTATCCTACTTGAGGAGCTGCGAGTCATACTCATCCATTTTCTGGATCTTTAATATGGCGAAGCATATCCTTGGCAAGTGTCGTATATTTTTTATAGTCCGATTGTTTTATCGGTTGACTTATAGCACGGAGAATTGGATTTGATTCTCAAGTAACGATTTTTAGCATAATATTAGTAAATAGATAATATCGTTTCGACCAAAGGGAGACAATGTAAATCCCTTTTAAATGAGAGAAAAGGACTCTTGAATAAATCACATATAACTATCATACAATCATCTTTTAAGAGATTCCTGCCTACGCAGGAATGACAAAAAATATTTACTTCTTCCCTTTATACTCTCACTTGAACTCTTTCACAAACGCAAGCATAAATTTATGGCGTTTTTTTGCCATTTTTTTTCCATACTTTGTATTCATCATATCTTTCAAAAGAAAGAGCTTCTCATAAAAGTGATTTATAGTTGTTGATCAGACAGGATTCATCTGATCCTCTTTATACTCTTCTTTGTTCTTAAATTTTTTTGGTTTTATCTCTGAATCATAAAATATTCTGCCCTTCACTCATCCATACGTAAAAGCTCTCGCAATACCGATAGCTCCAAGTGCATCCAATCTATCTGCATCCTGAACAATCTGAAGTTCGAGAGATTTTTTAAATCCCTCTGTCTTTCAGACATCTCCCTTTAGTAAAGGGAGACTTTTTTCTTTTTCTTCTTTTTTTGAGGATTTTTCAAATTCTCTTTTGAAGGAAATATTTTCAACAATATAAACAACGGCATCAATATTATTTTTTTCAACTCCGAGAGTCTCAAGAAACGAGCGAGCTTTTTTCGGTCAAATCGTTTCATCACCACCATGAAACTTTGCCTCGGCAATATCGTGTAAAAGAGCTCAAAGACTCACAACAAGGCTATTGGCTTTTTTCTCATGTTTTTGAATTTCACGAGCAGTTTTCCATACTCTTTCAATATGGTACCAATCATGGTCAGCTTCCATACCAGCTAACTCTTTTTTTACGTATTTAACTGTTTCATCGATAATATTATCTCGTGTCATAAACGCGTATTTAAAGTACTGCACAAAGTATAAAAAAAAAGACCAGAATTTCTAGTCTTTTTTTATTTTCCCAAAAAATTTAGTATCCTCACAATTGAAAACACTTTTGCTGTATAATTTCTCTCGTTTCAAGTACAAATGCCGTAAGAACTCAACCGTCAACACACCCCGTATCAATACCTATTGTATTTTCCCTTACTTGTAATCACTCTTCTGACCAGTGTCAATAGATAAGAGGTTTATTTCCAGTGTATGTTTCATACCAACCTTGAGGGATTGATTTCCGATATTCTTTCGTATTCATGATATCTCTCGGAGAGAGAGAAGTTTGAACTCCTGCATGAAGCATCAAAAAACTTTCTTCTTCAATAAAATGCGGAAGTTCTCGTAAATAATTAAGAAGGTATGGTTTTTTCTTAAGATGTGATGCTAATTCAGGAAATATTCATTTTTCTGGTGAACTCTCAGAAATTGCATCAAAATTCTCTAGAAATTTTATTTCATGATTTCCAAGAATAGCTCGACACTTTTGTCTCATATCATAGATACTCTCAAGGACTTCTAGTGATTTTGGACCCTTATTTATCATATCTCCAACGATATGAAGCTTGTCATCTTTTCTCATATTAATTTTTTTTAGAAGTTCTTGAAATTCGTCAGAACAACCGTGGATATCTCCAATAAAAATATGTCTCATAAGAAGAAGTTTAAAAAAATATCTCCTTCTAGATTACTTATTTACGAAATAAGATAAATAATTATACTTACTTATGTAACTCTCTATTTATTAATTCCTATATTTTTACCTTTAAATAAATAATATTTTAGGTTTATAATTTATAACATCTTGTAACTTTTTAAAAATATGAATCGATATTCTACTATTCTTTCTCAATTTTGATTCTCTCCACACGCTATCAATATCTATACAAATTTGATTGAAAAATGAAGTGGAAGTATTCAAGACATAGCGGTTTGGACAGAACTTCAAAGAGTTCAAATATATAGAAATCTCCCTTCTCTTCTTGAAAAAGGATGTATTTTTACTACTCAAGTCGGGAAAAGAACTCTCTATCATGCCAATAATCCCCAGATACTTCGTAGAGAATATGAAGAGATTCAAAAAAATACTCTCTATACTCTTGATGATCTTGAACAAAAATTCAAAAATCAAAAAAATAATACTGAAATATATTTTTGAAAAGGAAGCAAAGCGATTCACTATAGTTATCAAGACATACTGGATACGCTTGGTTCTGGAGAAACTTTTTATAGAATTACTGGAGAAAACTCTCCTAACCTCATTGAGCAGAAATATATCCCCGTAAACTACAAAAAACAAAGAGATATTCTATGAATCAAAAGACATATTATCCTCTCTGAAAAGGCTTTTTCTCTCAAACAAAGAAAACTCGAACGTCACGAAAAAATAGTACGAGACAAAGATTGTCATCTCGATGATGATACGATGTTTACAATTTATGGAGAGAAAATTGCTCTTGTTGATTTTAAAAAAGAAACAGTTGTTATCATCGATAATCCAGAGATAAGTCGCTTCCAAAAAAAGATTTTTGAACTGTTGTATAAGAAGTTAACATAAAAAGAGCTTGGTATCCAAACTCTTACATATTATCATAAATTTTATTTTTTTCATCTTCTGTCAAATCTCTTCATAATGGATATAAAATATACTCCCATTTTCCATCTTCTTTCTGTCTCATAAAATTACTTAATTTTCTCTTTCCAACAAAGAGCTTATATGGAGTTTCATGTTTACAAGTAGAAGTTGATACTACGACAGTATCTTCTCCTAAAATTTTTGTCGCATCAAAAGTGTACCAACTATGAGTATTTATTTTCATTGGAACATCTACTAGAACAAATGAATTTAAAACAAAAGGACGAAGTCTTTCGTGTAGATTTTCAGAACTTTCATTTGGGTGTTGTTGTATTTTTTGAACACGAGAAAATGTTAGATTTTGAAATTGTATTATTTCTGGCGCAATCGGTTTTTTACCAATATTAAAATGTAACTCTCTTTCTAGTTCCATAATTATTTTTTTAACATACTCTAAGTCTATCATAAATGTATCTTTCGAGCAAGTTTCGTAAGTAATCGCCTTCTAAATTCTCACTATCTGTAGTTCCCCTTTCTCATCAACATCCAGACGAATACTTTGTCCAGATTGAATTTCCTCAGAGATAATCGCATTTGAAAGAGGATTCATTATCACACTCGTGATAGCACGTTTCATCGGACGAGCTCCAAATTCTGTATCATAGCCAACAGAAATCAGATACTTTTTGAGATTTTCTGTAAATTGTACTTCTATTTTTCTCTCCGAGAGAAGTTTCTTCACTCCATCCAAGAGGACATCGATAATACTCAACATCATCGCTTCTGAGAGCGGATTAAAGACAATAATATCATCGATACGATTGAGAAATTCTGGACGAAAGTGAGTCTTTAAATCTCCTTGAATTTCCTTGTACATCTCAGCGCTTGTTTTCCCGTCTTTTGCCATTTCTTGAATCCTATAACTTCCGATATTTGAAGTCATGATAATAATCGTGTTTTTAAAGTTAACCGTTCTTCCTTTACTATCCGTAAGCCTTCCATCATCAAGTACCTGAAGAAGAACATTAAATACTTCTGGATGAGCTTTTTCTATTTCATCAAAAAGGATAACAGAGTATGGTTTTCTACG
>CAYUZH010000033.1:10285-13217 GCA_964449635.1 uncultured Candidatus Peribacteria bacterium
TGAGTTGTCCTCCTTCATCATGTCCAATATACCCTGGCGGAGACCCGATAAGACGAGAAACAGCGTGTTTTTCCATATATTCACTCATATCAATACGGATAAAATTCCCCGGATTATCAAACAGTACTTCTGCGAGCGTTTTTGCCGTTTCTGTCTTTCCAACTCAGGTTGGTCAAAGGAAAAGAAAACTTCCAAGTGGTTTATGAGGCTCTGCAAGACCGGCACGAGCTCGACGAATCGCATTAGCTACGGCACTAATCGCAGTATCCTGACCAATAACTCGAGTTTTGAGGTAATCATCAAGTTTGAGAAGTTTCTCTTTTTCGGTTTGAAGAAGTTTTGAAACGGGGATAGATGTCCATTTTGAGATAATCTCAGCTATATCTTCTTCTGTTACTTTATCTCGAAGAAAGCTTCTTCCATTTTTTTGAAGTTCTTCAAGATATGATTCAGCATTTGCAAAATCTTTTTGGAGAGCAGGGATTTCTCCATAACGGATACGTGCGACTTCTCCATAGTTTCCTTCCCTCTCAAAGGTATTTGCCTGTGACTGAAGCGTGTTTATTTTTTCTCTCAGTGACTTCATCTTCTCAATTGAGTCTTTTTCTTTTTTCCAAGCGGATTCAATACTTTGAGCTTGTTCACGTTTTGAGGCGATTTTTTTGTTGAGTTCTTCCAAGACCGGTCTTGAATCAAGACCGGTCTTATCATCGGATTTTTTTGCTTCGAGTTCAATCTGGAGGGTACGAATTTCTTTTTCGAGTTTATCGAGTTCGACTGGTTTTGAGATAGAGTTGATTTTTACACTCGAAAGTGCCTCATCAATCAAATCAATCGCCTTATCTGGCAATTTTCTATCTGCAATAAATTTGATACTCAAATCAACGGCTGCTTCAATGGCTTTATCAGTGATTTTGATACCATGATGCATTTCGTATTTATCTTTGATGCCTCGCAAGATAGCAAGAGTATCATCGCGAGTTGGTTCATCAACCATCACACTCGCAAATCGACGTTCAAGAGCCGCATCTTTTTCGATATATTTACGATACTCGTTAATAGTGGTTGCTCCGATAAGATGAAGTTGCCCACGAGCCAGACTTGGTTTCAAGAGGTTCCCAGCATCAGAACTTCCCTCGCTCGCTCCAGCTCACACAATCGTATGGATTTCATCAATAAAGAGGATAATAGAACCATTTGATTTTTCGACTTCTTTTATCACTGATTTGAGTCGTTCTTCAAACTCTCCACGGTACTTTGCTCCGGCAAGAAGCGCTCCTATATCAAGCGTAATAATTCGTTTTCAACGGAGATTATCTGGTACATCACCTTCGACAATTTTACGAGCAATTCACTCGACGATAGCCGTTTTTCCGACTCCTGGATCACCAAGAAGTACTGGATTATTTTTTGTTCGACGAGAAAGGATTTGAAGGGTTCGACGAATCTCATCTTCACGACCAATCACTGGATCGATTTTCCCGGCACGAGCCTGCTCTACGAGATCAATTCCATATTTTTTAAGAGCATTGAGTTTATTTTCAGAGTCATTACTTGTTACTTTTTCTCCATTTCTCATTTTTGTAATCGTTTTCTCCAGTATCTGTTTTGTAATTCCAAGACTTTGGAAAATACTTTTTAGTTTATCATCTCAAGCATCTATCATCGCAAGGAAGAGATGTTCTTCCGTGATAAACTCATCCTTCATCTGGCTAGCAATTTTTTCCCCGTCAAGAAGCGTTTTTTGAAAATCTCACGATACATTGAGTTGGTAATCTCCACTCACTGTTGGGAGTTTTTCGACTTCTTTTTTTACAAGTCAAAGTATATTTCCAAGATCAACTCAGATATCAGTCAAAATCTCTTTTACAAGAGAATCACTGGAAAGAAGCATCGCATAAAAGAGATGAAGCGAAGAAATAAGTGAATTAGATCCAGTATTTGCTAAACTTTGAGCTTCGCTTATACGAGCCGAAGCATTGAGGGTGTATTTTTCGATATTCATAATCTATTGTGTTAAACAATAAAATAATTAGCACATAAATATTATATGTGCTAATTTATGAATTGCAAGAAATTTATAGATTTACGATTATTATAAATATTTTCTGTGTACCCAGACTCCATAAGGAACCGCAAGAACTTGTTTATTTGATGGTATTCTAATAACTTTTTTCTTTCAACGAATTGTATTTTCTCAAATAGGAAGCATAGTATAAATACGCTCTATTTGGGAGTTAAAAGTATAATGTGTATAATCCATAGGTGTTCCCTCATTAGAAGGGAAAAGAGTTGTTCATTGACTTGATAACTTACAGTTTCTTACAAGAGAAAAATCAGGAACCTCTTCTAATCATAAGAGTTCTTGTATATGGAGAGCTACTGAGTGAGAAAATACACAAATCATTGGTCACGTTGTCCCATCATATCATTGTTTTATATGAGTAAATCATGATTTTTGTAGAAAACTTTCTAAAGACATTTATTCTTAATAATTTTTAGTAAATATATTGATATATACTTTATTTAATAATTTTGTCAAATATTTCTTTTTCTCCTCTTTTACATCTCGTTTTTTTTAACTACAATGAATGGTAATTTGTTATTTACTATTTGTTATTATCATGATTTCCTCTTCCCAAAAAGATACTCCACAAAGAATTATTTCTCCTGAAGAAAAACAAATTGACACAAGTGTCAGTGAAAATATTCTCCGTCCAAAATTTTTGGCAGACTATATCGGTCAAAAAGCGATTAAAAAGCATTTAAGTGTCTCGATTGAATCAGCTCGTATTCGCAAAACGAGTCTTGAACACATCATCCTCTACGGTCCTCCGGGACTTGGGAAAACGACACTTGCCAATATCATCGCTCACGAGATGAACGTGAGTATCCGTTCAACTTCAGGACCCGCTATTGAGAAACAATCTGA
>CAYUZH010000034.1:0-5425 GCA_964449635.1 uncultured Candidatus Peribacteria bacterium
CTTGCTTTCTTTATTCCTTTCACTATACTTCAAAAGTTATTTTATCTATCAAATACAAAATTATGAATTCAAGACAGAAAAAAATACCTCTTACGATTATTACATGATTTCTCGGTTCAGGAAAAACAACTTTGATTAATCAAATCCTGAAAAAAAATAAAGATTTAAAAATAGCGCTTATCGTCAATGAGTTTGGTGATGTTGCTCTTGAATCTCAGTTTATCAATACTACCGATGAGGAGATTGTAGAGATGTCAAATGGATGTATGTGCTGTGTGGTTCGTAAAGATATTATAGACACGGTTCAAATGATTATAGACAAACGTCCTGATGTGGATTATATCATTGTAGAAGCTTCTTGATTATCAGATCCTGTCCCTATTGCACAAACATTTCTTATGAATATGGAAGATACTATTCGTCTTGATAGTGTTCTTTGTGTTGTTGATTGTCTTAATATAGAGAGAAATTTTGAACAATTTGATATTGCTATGGCACAAATTCAATATGCAGATATCGTACTTTTATCGAAACATGCCATGCTTGATTCTGGTACTCTTGAAAGGGTAGAGAAACTTATTTATAAGTTTAGTCCATATACGAGAATTTTAAAAATTACAGAGGATATTCCAATAGATGCTATTATTGATACAAATAAATTTGATCATACTACTCTTGAAGAGTTAGAGGTAAGTACCGCTTCAAGTCAATCATCTTCTAAAAATCATGAATGTGATAATCACCATCGTCACCATGAAGACTGTGATGAACATTGTCATCATGAACATAAGCATGAAGATTGTGATTGTGAAGAACATCATCATCACCATCACGAGTGTAATGAACATTGTCATCATCATGATTGACATGATTCTCACCATCACCATCATCACGAACATCATCATGATAATGTAGATGAAGTTTTTATCAAGATGGAGAAACCTATTAGTATGGAGAAATTTACTCAATTTTTAAAAGATCTTCCAAAAGGGGTTTTTAGATGAAAATGATTTTTGCATTCAGATGATAAAGAGGTAGAAGGGAATAAACTTCTTTTTCAATATGTGGGAGCGAGAATCGATGTGATGCCAACTGATTGGAAAGAAGGTGAAATAAAACAAAATGCTCTTGTATTTATCTGACAGTGATTTGATACAAAAAGCGTAGAGGAATCTTTTAAAAAATGTATTAGTTCTTAATATGCATATATGAAATCAAGAATTAATGAACTGATTGAAAATTTTGAATGAAGAAGGCAAGAATTTTTAAAAGAGTTATACGCTGAATACGATAGGCTGAGAGAAAAATATGACTTTGAAACGTTTTGAAAAAAGATACGATTTTGAAAAAAAACGAGAGAGGTAAATAAAAGGTATAAAACGCCTGTACTCTTTAAATATATCTCATACCAACTTGTTAAAGAGATAATTTCAATGCCTTTTATTTATATGATGATTATTCCTGCTTTTGTGCTGGATATATTTCTTACCATATATATGCATATTTGCTTTCGTCTTTATAATATTCCTCTTGTTTCTCGAAGTGACTATATTGTTTTTGATAGGAAATTTTTGGACTATTTAAATTGGATTCAAAAGTTTAACTGTATTTATTGTAGCTATGTTAATGGACTTTTTGCTTATGCTGTTGAAATTTGATGAAGAACTGAAAGATATTGGTGTCCAATAAAAAATGCAACTCGAATGAAATGATGACACTATTGGCACAAGGAATTTGCTGATTATGGAGATGTTGAATGATTCAAAGAAGCTTATCTTGAACTAGAACCAGAAAAAGTTTTTGAAAGATGTAGAAAAAAAGACTTATAGCATTTGCCATAAGTCTTTTTTTCTACTAACTTTTTAATCAAAAGAAACGAAGACTATTCTCAAAGATGCTCTTTTCTATCTCTTCACTTTTTTCTCATCGAAGTTCTTGTATTTTTTTGAGCATGTATTTTACTTTGTTTGGGTAGTTTTCTGTTCCTCTCTCTGGAACTGGTGAAAGGTAGGGACAATCAGTCTCAATAAGTATATTTCTGAGAGGAATTTTTTGGGCTGTTTCTTGGATAGATTTTGCACTGTTAAAAGTTATGATTCCAGAGAAACTTATCATGGCTTCTGGAGAAAAAGAAAGAATCTCTCATGCAAAATCATAGTTTTCACTATAACAATGAAATACAAAATGCTTGCAGTTTTCACTTTTTAATATATCTAAAACATCATTTGAAGCCTCTCTATTGTGAATAATAAGAGGAAGTCCATATTTTTTTGCGAGTCTGATTTGTGATATGAAGAAGTACTTTTGTAAATCTATAAGTTCTTCTTTTGACATGGTTGTCTCTATTAATTTTGGAGGAAGCCGATAATAATCAAGTCAACATTCTCAGAGAGCATATATTTTTTCGTTTTGAATGATATTCTCGAGTTCTTCTATAATTGTATCTTTATTATCTTTATATTTTTCTACATAGCAGGGATGTATTCAAATCGCTGGAATGATACAACTGTGTTTTTTAGCCAGTTCAATATTGTGAAGATTTACTTCTCTGTCGAGTCCTATGGTTGTTATATAGACTAAATCATTATCTCAAATAATCTCATCTATAATCTCATCTTCGCTTTTTTTTTCACTGAGATATATATGAGTATGGGTATCGAAAAGAGGCATACAGTATGAGTGGTATTATGAGATGAATTCCTTTAAAAATCTATTCCAGATGAAGAATGTTCTGTGATATTTTTATTGATATCTTCTGTATTTACAGAGAAAATATTGAGATATTCAATTTTTTGTGAGAGTTTTTGTACCTGAATAGTAGCAATGGTTTCACCTGTTTGTATGTCTTTTGGAGATGGAAAAAGGAGAAATGTTGTTTGAAATCAAGGAGTATTTGCTATGTTCTGACCTGTAGTAGAATTTTCTGTTGGGATAACGGTATTTATTTTCAAACCTTCAGGGTTATATGAAAGAGAAAAAGCAAGTTTTGTAACTTGTGTAAGAGGTGCTCATGATTTTATCGCAATAGATTCTCCGTTATTGTTGAGTTGTAGATACATATCACCTTTATTTTTTGTTTGTTCTGTTGCGTCTATAACACTTGATTTTAAGAGCTTCCCATATCCAGAATCATTCATACTAAAATTGATTCAAAATGCGAGTGCAAGGCTGACCCCGAGTATTGAAAGGTTATGGATAATATTTTTTTGTTTATAGAGTTTCATGAAATCTTTCATAAGAGGAGTTTTAAAAATACTAAAAAGAGTTTAAAAATATTTTCTTATTTGTAAATAGAAACTCTAAATAATCCCGTGATCTTCAAGTGCTTCAATCTGTTTTTGGTTGAGGTATTTTTTGAGTTCTGTTTTTGGGACATCTTTTAGATTTCCAATACTTCCATATTCCTTCAGTACAGCGGCTCTTGTTTTTGGACCAATTCATGGAATAGATTCAAGAACGTTTTTTTTCATCGCTGTACTTCTCTTATCTCTATTAAATGTGATAGCAAAACGATGCGCTTCATCACGAATCTTTTGTATCAGTCTCAGTTCTTCTGAATCTTTTTTAAGGAGAATACTTTCACTTTGATAGGGGAGAAATATTTCTTCTTCTTGTTTTGCGAGGGAACAAATTTGGAGAGAAGAGAGGAGATTTTTTATCTCTTCTCTAGCGTTCTGAAATCCCCCTGCTCGTTCCTCGCTGTCCCCCTTTAGAAAGGGGAACTGACGAAATTCTTCTATGATTTGCATAACTACTCAAAGATGTCATTTCCCTCAATCAATAATTATGAGATCTGGGAGATTTCTTTTTTCGATAAGTTCTTTGAGTCTGCGCGTGATAATCTCACGCATCGAAGCAAAATCATCGATTTTTCCATCGGGGAGAGTTTTTATGTTAAATTTTCTATACTTGCTTGGATTTGGTTTTCCGTTTTCTATGATACTACGGCTCGCAACGGTGTGACTTCCAGAAAGATGAGAGATATCATTACACTCGAAAATGATATCTTTGTTTTTTACTTCATAGCCGAGAGTTTCGAGGAGGTTTTTTTGAGTTTGTTTTGTGTACGATTTGGTTGAAAGGGAAGCGAGGTGTTTTTTGTAAGCGTATTCATAGATGTTTTTATAACAGAGTTTGAGTATCTCAAGTTTCGCTCCTATTTTTGGAACTTCTACATATTTTTTAAAAGAATCGATATATTCAGATTCTACTTCTTCTGGGATGAGGAGAGTAACTTTTTCTTTATTTTCTTCATTTTTTGCAAGTGTTGTTTCGATGAATTGAATGAGTATTTCTTTTTTTGTTTCTTCTAGGTTTGCTTCTACTACATAATTTTGATACCCAGTGATTTTACTTTCTCTGATTTCTATAACACCGATAAAAAATTTCTCGTATTTTTCAATATAATTAATCACATCAAAGTCACCATCGACAAAATCTCTGACAATTTGAGTATTTTCCAGTGACTGCACTGATTCAATACTTTCCTTGATTTCTTTGGCTTCTTCGAATTTGAGTTCACTCGCTTTCTTTTTCATCTCTGTTTCGAGGATTTTTATCGTTTCTGCATAATTTCCAGAAAGAAATTCTTTTATCTTTTGTATGGCATTATCGTATGATGAAATTGTTTCTTTCGTGAGAAGGCAAGGTCAACTACAACGTTTGATATAGTAGTCCATACAAGGAATTTTTGTACCATTTAGTGATTTTATAGAGATTTCTTTACTACTTACTTTGTTTCAATTTTTCCCTTCCAGATGATACGAAAATCCCCCTCAATCCCCCTTCAAAAAAGGGGGAAGAAATGCAAAATCAATATTACAACTACGATATCAGAAAAGTTTTTTTACTGTTTTGAGAATATTTTTTACGTGTCAGCCAGAGATGTAGGGTCAAAAGTATTCTCACTTTCAAAATTTTTGTCTCGTTGTGATTACCTTTGGAATGGCTTCATCAGTGATTTTTATATAGAGGTAATTTTTATCATCTTTGAGGAGTATGTTGTATTTTGGTTGGTGTTTTTTTACAAGCGTATGCTCAAGAATCAGACTTTCTGTTTCATTGTTGGTAACAATAATCTCAAGATTTTTAATTTCGGAAACCATTTTCTTTTTTGCAAAGTTGAGTTTTGATGTCCCATTAAAATAGCTGTTGACTCGATTCTTAAGGTTGAGAGATTTCCCTATATAAATAATCGTTCACTTGGCGTTGAAGTACTTATAAATACCAGGAGATTTGGGTATATTTTTTAAAATCGTGGAGAGTTCTTTTGTCATATATTATTTTAGTGATGTCATCAGTGTGCATGTGAGCTTTCATGATGTTCTCATCATCCGTGTTTTGAACTATGAGCTCCTCCATGTCATCATTTTTTTTCTTCTTTTTTTTGAAATCTTTTTGTATGTTTTTCTTTTTCTTTTGGGCT
>CAYUZH010000034.1:5435-9943 GCA_964449635.1 uncultured Candidatus Peribacteria bacterium
ATAAGAGAATATATCCATCAGAAATTCTGAGTTAATCTATAAAATGGTTTGATTTTTCTACTCATTCTAAGTAGTCTTCTTCTTCGTTATCTATTTTTTCACGGATTCCTTTTCTATCTAAATACTCCTCTACTATTCCTCAAAGGGTTTCTAAAATAAGTTCAAATCTATCTTTCTTTTCTTCTCCATGTTCTTCTTCATGATGCAGAAATCATTCAAGCATTTCAGCTGATGCAAATGGGTTATCTGCATTTACTTTTCTAAATTCTGAGTGTCATAGTTGATGAAGGATAAGATCTCATTTTTTCCATATCTTATCCCAGAGTCAGAATTGTTCTATTTCCACTCCTTCAATACTTTCGAATTTTATACTTGTCATATCTATCTTGAGAAGTTTCCGATGAAGATCATAAATACCATCTTCAGTGATTATCCAAACATCGAGATACCAATCAAAGATGTCATACATTATTTTTATAAATACTCAAAAAAGAAGTATTTCCAAAAATATAAAGGGAACATACTCTTGAATACGGTACGACAAAACATATATAAATGTTGGAATAAATGCTCAAAGACTAAACCAAAGAAATACTTTATCAAGAACTGTAACGACATGAGAATGTACGGTTCCAAGAATTTCACTTCATTCTGGTAAGTACTTAAGGAAAAATCTTTTATCGAAAGCGTTCATAGAAAGATAGTCAAAATAGATAGAATGATATTAATTTTTTATTGTTATCCCTACGGGACAGTGATCACTTCATAGTATCTCTGGACGGATAAAACTTTCCTTCAAATAACTTTTTCAAAATTTTCATGTGGTGAGTACATAATCTATTCTCCAGCCAGAGTTGTTTTTACGGGCGTTCCCCATATAACTCCACCATGTATAGAGACTCGGAGTTTCTGGATATTGATATCTGAGTGTATCTATAAATCAAGCATCTATGATATTATCAAATCAGAGTCTTTCCTCTAGAGTGTATCCATGTTTTCATTCGTTTGGTTTTGGATGTTTTAAATCTATTGGTTGGTGAGCTACATTGAGATCTCAACAAAAAATGACTGGTTTTTTCTCCTCTAGTTTTTTCATATAGGCAAGAAAAGCTTTATCCCACAGAGTACGATAAAGAAGGCGAGAAAGATCGTCTTTAGAGTTTGGTGTATAAACAGTAACATAATAGAAATCTCAGAAATCAAGTGTTGTTACACGTCCTTCGTGATTTTCTTCGATAACTTCGTCTACTTCGGAAGGGTTGAGGTTGAGTCACTCAGTTTTGATTCAGAGAATCACATCCTGAGGTTTTACTTTTGAAAGTACTGCTGTTCCAGAATATCCAGGTCTGACAGCAGGGTTAAAGTATGCTTGATACCCGAGTTTTTCTATCTTTTCTAAGATTTCTTTTTCTATTTGGTGTTCTTGAACTTTTATCTCTTGAAGTCAGATGACCTCGGGATTTTCACTTTCTAGATAATCAAAAAATCATTTTTTAGCGATAGCACGCAGTCAATTTACATTCCAAGAGACAAATTTCATAATAAAAATATGAATGGATAAAAAAGGAGGAAGTAAAAGTATTGTATTTCTTGGTTACTAAATGTAAAGTAAAAAACGAGATAACAATTTTTTGATAGAATACGTCTTTATTTGTAAATCTATTACTTTTAATATAAAATATATATATTATATTATTACTATTATTTTATGTTTGATATACTTTTTGCTCGTACATTCATCATTGTTTGATTTATGCTTCTGATCACAGCAGCTGGGGCATTTATAAATAAAACTTTTGAAACAAAAACAGAGCTTTGGGTTACGGTTATTGCTTCTTTTATCCTTTTGTTTGGAGTTCTCATTTTTGCTGATTCATTTCCACTTAATCTTGCTCTTGTTGCTGCTTTTTCTGGAGTGGTTGGTTGGCAAATTTGACCGACTATAGAACACTATGGAGAATCTTTTAAAGTAAATAAATATTTGAAAAGTAAGGGAATTGTTTTAAAAAAGTGAGAAACATTGACTCCTGAACAACTTCTTGATGTGAGTGAATACTTAAAAAATAATCCTTCAGGAAATGAATGGAATAAAATTGTTTCACAAGCCCTTTTTTGAACCGCTCTTGCTGTCGTTTGTACTGCAAGTATTGTTTTTCTCACTCAGTATGATTTTTGATTTCTCTGATGAGCTCTTTTTATTGCTCTTTTAATGCTTATTATTGTAGGACTTCTCAATATATTTTTCTTTAAGTCACCTTTATTATCTCTCGTAAAAGCATATTTTTGAGTTGTGATATTTACCCTGTATCTTCTCTATGATTTCAATAGATTAGAAAAGGCAGCTGGGGATGAAACTTGGTGAACCGCTATCAGTATAGCCGTTTCTATATATTTGGATATTATAAATCTTTTTCTTGATCTTCTTCAGATACTTTGAGGAGGAGATAATTAAAATTAAGAATAGTTGTTTTTTAAATAAATGCTGCAAATTTTTGCAGCATTTATTTGTTTAGAAAGACTTTAATTTTTCTTTTCTCTTACTTGAAAAATATCATTTTTTGGATACAATCGTCTCGCAAAAATATATTTATCTATCCGAACTTTTTATGACACAAGAACAAAATGCAATTGAAAATAGTGAAGAATCTCTTTTAGAAGATACTACTGAACAAACTGGTGAGAATGATGTTTTTCAAGATTCCGAAGTTCAAGAACAAATCGAACCATCTATATGAGCAAATTCTTGAGGAGATGAAGTAACGTTTTTAAAAGAAAAGCTTGCTCGTTTGCAAGCAGATTATGATAATTTTAAAAAAAGAACAGAAAGAGATAGAGATGAAATGATATTTTTTATCAACTCGAAAACATTTTCTCGTATTCTTCCTCGTCTTGATGATCTCGAAAGAATTGTTTTAAATACTCCTGAAGAATTAAAAACAAACACTCTTTTTAGTTGAGTTGAGGCTCTTTATAAAGCGCTGACTCGTGATGTAGAGTGACTTGGAGTAAAGCCTTTTGTCTCAAAATGACAAAAAGTAAATCCTGATAGGCATGATGTAATGACTCAAGTACCCTGAGAAGAATGAATTATTATTGATGAATTTGAAAAAGGATATGTACTTTGAGAAAGAGTTCTTCGTCATGCGAAGGTGGTCGTTGGAAATGGAAATTAAAAAAAAACTCACGTATGTGAGTTTTTTTAGTCTAATTTGAATCTTTCTAATGCTTCTCAAAGTCATAATTCTCTTAGACTTCTTTTTTCTCTTTCTCGTTCCCACTTTTCTCCGTCTCAAATAAGTTTTTCGAGACTTTCTTTCGATATAGTTTTCTTTAGCTCTTGAAGTGACTTCTCTTCAAACTTTGTTTCATTACAACATTTTAAGAAATTTATAATAAAATAGATACCATACCCATTGAGTTCGTTTATACTTTTTTTTCAGAAGAAAAAGTGAAGTACTTCAAGAAAATTTTGAAATTCTATTTTTTGAGGAATATTTATAAATACATTATTTTCTTTTCAGTTTAGTATTTCTTCTATAGCCTTTTTCACGATTTCTTTTTTTCATCGTATATACTCATTAAGCTGTTCTTCTTCGATGATTTTTTCTAATGCTTTTAGTCGAGAAATTTCTAACATAGAAAGAATTTTGTAAATTTAAAGGGAGTTATAATATAAATTAAATTATTTTAGAGTCAATATTTCTTTATAATTTGTCCAAAGGATTCAATCAAGGTGGATCGGTGGGATATTTGTTCTTTTTGAAATTTTGAGATAGAAATCTTTTATTTCCATATGCTTATCTTTATTGTGCAATTCGTAGATTTTTGTGAGTCTTGAATCTATAGGTATTTGTATTTCAAAGGGAATAACTATATCCTTATTTTTGGCTATTCTTAGTCCGTAAGAGAGCATTTTGATAGTGTAAACGATGGTTTTTGAATCATTTTTTTGTTTCATATGTTGTGCGAGAGTATCTCTCAAGAGAATAAAGTCATTTTCGAAAAGTGATATATTTTTTTGAAATGTACCAATAAAGGGAGAGAGTTTGAGAAGTCTCAATGTTTTATGTGTATTTAGCCTTTTATTTCATTTTGAAATAGGGAGAAATTTTGTTATTTCATGAATAATATTTTCTTTTTGAGTTTCTCTGTTTTTTCAAAAAAAATTACAGAACTCTTCCCAGTAATCTTCTCCAGAGCTTGAAAGGAGATAACTTACCGTTGAGTTTGCTAAGATAAGTGGAAGGTAGTTATTTTTATCTTGTATTTTTGTAAAAAGGTACTCAAGTGCTTGAAACTGTCGGTCAGTTTTTTCTATTGCTAATGCATCTTTGAGAGAGAATTGTTCAAGGTATTTTAAAAGTTTTTGCATATTCAGAATTTATATTGTTTTTGAAAATGTAGCTTGTTTTTATCGAAAGTAAAGAAAAAATAAATGAGAGTGCGAGCTCTCATTTATTTCATTGTGATTTGTTCTTGTTCAAGTATATCTTGGATAAGTAGATTTG
>CAYUZH010000034.1:9953-12676 GCA_964449635.1 uncultured Candidatus Peribacteria bacterium
AAATCGTTTTTTAATGCTTCTTTTGTTTTGGGTCCAACTTTTCCAGCTCATATATCGTCTTTTTTTTGTATGAGTTCTTTTGATATTTGGTATCTAAAGAGAGCATCTTCTGTTTTTTCTCAAAATATTGCGGTGTCTTTCTCTTCAAAGAATCAAAGTTTTTTAAGAACTTTTTGTAAATCTCTGACCTCTCATCAAGTATCTCATTTTTCAAGTTTTGAAATATTTTTCATTGTTTGATCCGCTTTTGAAAAGCTTTCTAACTTTAAGTTTTCCATTTTTTTAATAAATTCTTGTTCTTTACGTTTCTTTTCTTGGAAAGTTTCGTAATCAAGCTTTGCTTGAAGTCTCGTTTTTGGTCACCAGTATCATGCGGCTGCTTCTTTTTCGTCTTTGATAAGGCTCTTTTCTATTTGGTAATCTACAACAGTAGTAAATATATCTTCGTATTTTCCATTTATTTCTCCGTCATAATACTCAATACTCGTGAAGAATTCTTGAAGTTCTTTGACGTGTTCTTCTGGTGAAGCTGCAGAAATAGGTTGGGAAAAAAGTTCAAACTCTTTTTCTTTTACTATATCTTTTTTATTAAATACACCATCTTTATACATTTTTTGAATTTTTTTTCTGGTTTGTATTCACCAATATCCAGCTCAGATATCATTTGGATCGTTTACAATATCATATTTCTTTTGAAATGTATATAGATTATTGATAAGTGTTATATTGTATTTTCCATCAATCTCTCATTCATATATTCAAACCTCTTTGAGAAATTTTTGGAGTGATTCTACTTCTTCTTTTGAAGAATCTTTTCATATTCATGTATAAAAAATATTGAATGATTTATTTGCTTTTGGGAGGGTATTGTTTGTTCATTTTATACTTGATAAAGTAATCGTTGGGGTTTTGTTTATTTTCCCATAGACGACTCATTTTACTTTTCTTTTTCACCAACTGAGAGCCTTTCTAAGTCATTCATCACCATACCCCATCCATACATCTATCCTATCGTGTTCATATCATCTCTTTCCAGCATTTACTATTGCTCATCCTCTATCTTCGACACTTCAAAGACCGATTCATTCAAGCTCTATTTTTGTCCCAAAAGTATAGTTTTTTGGAGCTGCCAGCATTCAAGGAAACACTTTTTTCCCACTTGCTCAACGGACTCATTCTCCATTGAGTATTATTTCATCTTCATAGTTTCCTCTTAAATAGAAGCTTTGATTTGGGAGAGGAGAGTAATAGGCCGTTACGATAAAGGTTCTTTCTTCTTTTGCCTCTTGTCCAAGAGCAATCATCGGTGAATAAAATTGGAGAGCTATATTACTTATAAGAAGCGCTGATAAAAATCTTTTCATTTGTTTTTGTTTTATTTTTTATTTGTCGTATGAATTTTATCATATCTCTTTTTTAGTCACAAAAAAAGAAGCTTGAATACCCGCTTCTTTTATGTATAAATAAAAATCTATTTTTTGGCTATCTCACGTATCTCTTTATTCATTTTTTCTCTTGTCTTTGGTCAAAAGTATCCAGCAGCTTCATCTTCTCTTGTCTGAATGATACCATTTTTTAGTTGGTATTTTATAATGGATTCTTTGATGGAATCATATTTTCAGTCAATATCCCCAGTGTAAATATTGAGTGAGCTCATAAATGCTTGAAGTTCCTTGATAGCTTCACTTTTCGAGTTAGGGCCTATGTTTATTTGAGGGCTTTTTATTATTAATTGAGAAGAATTAAGGATATCAGTATCATTTTTTGAAAGGATTTTCTCAAATTCTTTTTTAATTGTTTCTCTTGTTTTTGGTCAAAAATTTCCAGCTCCTGTTTGATTTTTATCAGAAATAATTTTTCTTTTTATTTGGTATGTTATAAGGCTTGATTTGATGGAGTTATATGTACCATCGATTTTTCATTTATAAAGTCAGATATGTTTTAGAAGGGTTTGAAGTTCTTTGATTTCAGATGTACTGGCATCTGGATAAATATTTTTCTTAAGAATTCCATCGAATTTTGAATTTGTCATTTTGAGAGATGAATTCGTTTTCCCTTTATTTTTTGATTTTATGGAAATAGTTGGGTACTCTTTTTTGATAACAGCTATTGTTTTTGGTCAAAAATATCATGCTTCTTCATCGTTACGAGATGTGATTATATTATGTTTGATTTGATAGTCAATAATAGTATCTCTGATGGAATTATGTTCTCAATCAACAAGTCATGAATACATTTTCAGAGAGATCAGGAATTCTTGAAGTTTTTTTATTTCAGATTCAGATGATTCAGGTCATATTGTACCTCATAAATTTTCCCATCAAAGAGATTGTGAAAATTGTATTGTGATTTCAGTAGTATTTTCAACGGTATATCCAGAAACTTTTCTTGCTCACCAGAGAATCGCTCTTTTTCTTCCTTCATCACCGAATCACATCCATACATCAAGTCTATCATGACTTGGTCATCAGTTAGATGCTTCAATAATTGCTCATCCTCTGTCTTCAACGGAGCCTATTCAGAGTCATTCAATATAAATTTTTGTTCCAAAAGCATATTTCTTAGGAGCAGCTATCATTCCAGGAAATACTTCTTTTCCACTGGCTCCTCTAATTCAAGAACCATTGAGACGTATATCTCATTCATAAGAGCCCGTGATATAATCCTCTTGGTCTTCAAGAGGAGAATAGTAGGCTGTAACTATGAAATAATTTTCTGATGTG
>CAYUZH010000035.1:0-12608 GCA_964449635.1 uncultured Candidatus Peribacteria bacterium
AATACAAATACCATTTTTTACTTTGATCCTCCTTATTATATCCATGGTGAATCACTTTATGTTAATCATTACGTTCATAGAAATCATGAAGAAATAAGTGAAGCTATAAAACAAATTAGAAATATTCACTGGTTAGTCTCATACGATAATATTCCAAATTTGAGGGAAATTTACCATTGGGTTCCTAGTGAAAGAACTATTGAATATTCGTTTAATCACTCAGCATATAAGGCAAGAGAAGGAAAGGAGGTTATTTTTTCAAGCAATGCTATTAGGTTAAATCATTTTTTAAATCCGTTAAAAGTTTCTCTCTAATGTCTAATTTACCTGCAACTTTTTCCGATGCTATTGAGCAAGTAATGCTTCAAAATGGCTATTATGCACCACTCTCCTTGATATATAAAGAATTTTGAAAATACCGTGAAAAAACGGGACTTACTCCTGATAAAACGATTCAAGAACGAGTTCAGCGAGATAAACGATTTACGAAAATTGGTCTTTGAGTATATGCACTTACTGAGCATTTAGATAAGCTTCCGAAAGAAATAGACGCTAAAACTGAAAAACAAAAAGAGCAAAAATCTCATGCAAGACTTCAGGGAATGTTGATTGAAATAGGAAATATGCAGGGTTTTGATACATACACTCCAGATAAAAATGGTATTTTTATTAATAGAGAGCTTTGAAAAATCTCAACGCTTCAAAGTATTCCTGATTTTACCTATCCTAAAATCATCAATGACTCGATTCGTTTTGTTGATGTTATTTGGTTTAATGAGAGAGGTTTTCCAGCTAAGTTATTTGAAGTAGAAAATAGTACAGATTTCCGAGCTGGATTTATTAAATTTAATGAGGTTCAAGACTTTAAAGCAGAGTTTTTCTTTGTAGCTCCTCACGAGAGAAAACAAAAATTTGAAACGGAAAAATCAAAATCCGCATTTAAAAGTATCTCTGAGAGGTGTAAATTTATGCAATATATAGATGTCGAAGACTGGTATAATCACGAAATATCTTGAAAAAAGTTTAAAGAGTTTTTATTATAATTGTTACCTATAGTCTGTAGATTTATTTTTAAAAAAGGAATAATAAAAGGTTTTATTCCTTTTTTATTTGTATGAATTATCTATGATCCAAAAAGAAACTCTTACATTTTATTTACTCTTCAATAATGACAGTCGTCTGATGAAGACAAGTATATCTCTCCGACCTCTTTGCTGGGACGGGCGTTGTATGAAAGTACTTTAAATCAAAAGGACATCGAGTAACTGCTAACGACTTGCAGTTCTATAGTTTTGTCCTCAATAAAAATTATATTGGCAATCACCAAGAACTCTACTTTACGGGTTTAACACTAGATATCTATGGACTTATATATGCAGAGTTTGTAGACAGAAAACAAATGGTTCTCAAGTACCTTCAAAACCTCAAGGGTAAAAAAGGCTTTATCTACAAAAACTATGCTCTCGGAGGAACAAAGTGAGCTGAACACGAACGATTGTATTTTAGTGACGAAAATGCGATGAAGTGCGATGCGATTCGCTTTCAAATAGAGAAGTGGAAAAAAGAGGGAAAAATTACGGATAATGAGTATTATTTTCTCCTGACGAGTCTTCTTGAAGCGATTGATAAGGTGGCGAATACGGCTTCTGTGTATGGAGCATTTCTCAAGAAACTCAAAGTTTCAGCGCTGAAACCATTGACGCTTCTTTCTCCTGATTTTTATCTCAATGACCACGACCACGAAGTTCATAACGCTGATATTCTTGAAGTTGCAAAGATGACTTCTCACGACGTTGTCTACCTCGATCCTCCGTATAATGAAAGACAATATAGTTCCAATTACCATATGCTTGAGACGATTGCAAAGTATGACAATCCAAAAATTAAGTGAAAAACAGGCCTAAGAGATTATTCAAAGCAAAAATCTGATTATTGTAAAAAAAGTGAAGTCAAAAAATCCTTTTCTGAACTTATAAAAACACTGGATGCAAAATATATTTTCTTGAGTTACAACGATGAAGGACTTATGAGTCTTGAGGAGATTCGAGAAATTATGAGTACTCGTGGAGAGTATGGAGTATTTGAACAAAAGTACCAACGTTTTAAAGCAGATAAAACGGAGAGTCGAAATCATAAAAAGGATTTTGTCGTTGAGTATTTGCATTATGTAAAAGTAGACAGATAATACGAAGGTATTATCTTTTTTAATGGCCATTCTTTATGCACCTCACCTACCACGGACATGCTTTTTTAGAAATCGAGACGGGAAATGCTCGTATATTTATCGATCCATTTATCACGGGAAATAGTCATATGACAAAAGCGCTTGAGTATTTCCTTGAGAGAAAAGCGACACACATTGTCCTCACTCATTGACATTCTGACCACATCGGAGATACTCAAATCATAGCCAAAACGTGTAATTCACAAGTCATCAGTTCGTATGAAATTGTCCACTATGTCCAACAAGTTTTCGGGTATACGAATGCCTGGTGAATGGGGGTTGGATGAAGCCATAACTTCGGAGATTTCACTCTCAAACTCTTTCAAGCGATTCATGGAACTTGAGTTGGTAAGGCAGGATCTGGATGGACCTGTTCTCCGACCTGAGTTATCCTCCGAGCCGAAGGAAAAAGTATCTACCATGCAGGAGATACTGCTCTCAGCTATGATATGAAGCTTCTTTGAGAATATGATTCGATTGACGTGGCTCTTCTCCCTATCGGAGATAACTTTACGATGGGGATTGATGATGCGGTGATAGCGACGAGTTTTATAAGTCCAAAAAAAGTCGTGCCGATACACTATGATACCTTTGCTCCTATCAAAGTTGATGTGAATGATTTTATCTCCAAAGTTGGTGAAAAGGGGCTTTTGCTCAAAGCGGGACATGAGATGGAAGTGTAGATATGGGGATATTGTACTTTTGTAGCCAAAAGGTACCAAAAGCTTTTAAGGGAAGCAAAACTCGCTAGAGAAAACAGAGTCTTCTTTGCTTCCTATATGACGCTCAGACAGTTGCTTCCCTTAAAAATCCTAAAAACTTTTTAAACAGTAAAATTTAGAGAGTAAGGAAAAGAATAGTAGAGAGTTTGACTTTTATATTTTTTGATTAGAATACTGCCATTATTTAGCACTATAATCTAAAAAATTATGCTTACTGGACAAGAACTCAAAGTTGGAAATAAAGTAATTTACGAAGGAGTTCCTTATGAAATCCTTGATTGTCAGCACTTAAAAGTCGCTCAAGGGAAAGGACTTTCGAAAGTTATCATGAAAAATCTTATCACCTGAGCACAACTTTCAAACCAAACGTTTCGTGAAGTTGATAAGTTTGATGAAGCCGATATTAGTACTTCTTCGTATGATTACCTTTACAATGACTGAACAGTTTATAATTTTATGAACGCTTCTACATATGAACAAGTAACCCTTACTGGTGCTCAAGTAGGTGATGCTAAATATTTTCTCTCTGATGGAGATAAAGTCATGCTTCAAGAATGGAATGGAATTCCAATAAATGTAAAAATCGAAGCGAGTGTCAATCTCAAAGTTATTGATACTCCTCCTGGAGAAAGAGGAAATACCGCTACTGGTGGGAAAAAGCCAGCAACCCTTCATACAGGACTCGAAATTCAAGTGCCACTTTTTGTAAATATTGGAGATATGGTACGAGTAGATACGAGAGAACATACCTACCTCGGAAGAGCTTAAAAATGCAATAGAAGGCAAGATACAATACTACGAAACTGTCAAAATATTTCCTTTTTCTTCTATTGATTTTTCACATCTTTTGAATACAATGCCAATATATTAATTTCTTATTTAAAGAAACTTGTTTCCTCTCTTTGACCTGTTTGACGGGGCTATCGTAATCTACACTTTTTGACTCACTCTTTCACTTTGTTTTTTCCTCTATCTCTGGATGCTTAAGAAGCTTGCAGCAAGATATTCGTATGACTATTCTTTTTTCATAAAAAATATCTTGTATTTTTTTCTTGGTATTTTCATTTTCTCTCGTCTTTTTTTCGTTATCTCAAAGTGGAATGATCTCAAATTTATCAAAGAACCTCTTGAGTTTTTTGTGATGAGTGATTATAACTTCTCTCTTTTTGGATGAATATTTTGATTTGCGCTTGTTTTTTACCTCTTGGTTCAATGAAAAAAAGAGATGATTATTCGTTATATGGATGGAGTTGTCCTTTCATTTCTCTTTGTTCTTGTTATTGGTTTTGTAGGAGCTTTTTTTGGAGGGCAAGTATATGGGAAACAAACAAATATTGGTATAGAACTTTTGTATAATCATCCTTTTACTCCCGTTCCATATCAAGTTCCTATTTTCCCTCTCCCTGTTGTCTATGCGATACTTTTCTTTATCCTTTTTTCTTTTCTTTATATCTTGTCTACCTTTGTTCGTGTTCGTTGATTTATCGGGCATGTAGGTATGATCGCGTTTGGTGCGATTGTTCTCATTTTTGAATTTTTCAGTGGAAAATTTGATGTCTTTAGTCAATCGATAGGAGTGAATATGAATCAGATTTTGGCTCTTTTGCTTATCTCGGGTGTTTCTTATAGTTTTTATAAACTTATCAAAGAATCGGTCTCTGAAAAAGGGATAACTATCCTCTGACACAAAGAGTAATATGCCCCTTCAAAATCGACTTTTTTTCGTTTTTTGTTTTTCATTTTTTCTCTCAATCCTGACGTTTTCTCTTTTGACTGATGTGTATCAGTCTTTTTTTATGATGTCTTTTTTCTTTCTTTTATTTTTTAATGCGGGACTTTTCCTTTTCTCTCAAAGAGTGCTTCTTTTTTTCTCTTTTGTGTTCTTTTTTTGATCTCTTCTTTGAATGTCTCTTTGATATTTTCAGATACAATCTATTGTCTCCAATAAACATTTTCTCTCCTCTTTTTTCGTTGCTCCAAGTGTTCAAATAACTGCAAAAGTTCAAGGCATGTATAAAGAGGCAGAACATGATCGTGTGTATACGATGAAGCTTCTCAAACTTTGAAATATTTCTCTCCAAAAGAATGTCCTCTTTCGAGCGACGTTTGATAAAAATCTTGATATTTTTGAGTGAGATATTCTTACGTTTGAGTCTCCTCTTTACCCAGTACGATGAGAAGAGAGGTATCAGATGTACCTGTATCAACAATCTATTTATTTTCAAGTATTTCCTCTTTCTTTTCAGGTTCTTTGAAACGAACCTTCGTTTATTCTTTTTCGTTCTTTACAGTGATTTAGAGACCAACTTCTCTCAAAGATTGAGCAATCATTTCCTAAAAATGAGGCGTTATTTCTCGGAGGGATTTTGCTCTGAGCGAGAGAATCAATGGAGAGAGACCTTTTACAAGATTTTAACGCTTCTGGACTTACTCATATTATCGCGGTGAGTGGTGCTAATATCACTATTATTATCTTGTTTTGTTCTTTTTGTTTTGCATATTTTCCACCTTTGTTACGTACGTCGCTTCTTTTTTGTATTATCGTTTTGTTTGTATTGCTCGTTGGACTCACTCCTCCGGTTCTTCGTGCCGCCTGTATGTGAGTGATTATATATATGGTTACTCAGTCAGGGAGACAGGTACAGACATTTACTTTGCTTTGTCTTGTTCTTCTTGTTTTTACCGTCTATAATCCACTTTCGCTCGTCTATGATATTAGCCTCCAGTTAAGCTTTTGAGCGGTTCTTGGAGTCATTTATTTTTATCCAATTTTTGAAAAAGTATTTTCTTTTTTACCAAAATTTTTGATGATACGAGAGAGTATTTTGATGACACTTTCGGCGACATTGACGACGCTGCCTCTTATGATTCTTAATTTTTGACAGTTTTCTCTCGTGGCTCCTTTATCCAATCTCTTTGTTTGATGGACGATTCCTCTTGCGATGCTTGGATGATTTTTGAGTCTTGTTTTTTCTTTTCTCTCTGTTACGCTTCACCAAATACTTTCGTTTATTACCTACTTATTTTTGAGATACGATATTTTTATGGTTCAGTTTTTTTGAAACTGGCAGTGGAGTACTCTCAACTTTGCTCTTTGAAGTTTCTCGTGAATCTTTTTTCTTTTGTATTATGGGATTCTTGTCTTTCTCTATCTCTCTTTTAGGTCTGAGAAGAAGTAGTATCGTTTGAAGCAGAAGCGACATCGAGTTTTCCTCCTCAAAAAATATCTCCCATTTGAGCCATTTCTCTCTGTTTTTCGAGGGCTTCCTGAGCGGCTATCTGTTCTCTCGTGAGGTTTGTAAGTCGCTCTGTCTCTCCAGCACGGATATTTGCTATATTTGCTTGTTCTCTTTGGAAGTTTTCTGCTTGAGCTTGTTGTTTTAGACTTTCTTGGTTTCCTGCTTTTTGAGTTGCTCTGTCTCTATTTTGGTTTTCAATATTTTTTTGTGTACTTTTTTCGTCGAGTCTTTCAAGAGCTTTGTATCGTTCTCCTTGGTTTGCTGAATTATTCAGTGCGAGTTCAATATCTTTCGCATTTACCTGTCTAAATTCAGGACTTTGTTCGGCGATAATTTGTTTTCCGACCTTTGACAGAGCGACATTGAGGTCTTCATTTTTATCTCCTACTTCTCCATTTGCTCACTTAAGAGAGACGTAGTTACGTGCAAGCCTCATCTCTAGATTTGATATTTTTTCATCTTCGTTTATTTTCTCTCCAAAATCAGCATAAAAGTCAGTTCCTTTTATATCTTTTCCAGTTACTATTTCTTGTTTTTTTTCTTTATCTTTTGTATCGGTATTATTTCCTTCTGTATTAGTATTATCTTCTTCTCATTCAGGTTTTCTTCCCTCTTGGTTCGTTACTTTTTTTCTTGTATCTGCATCCTTAATGGTTGATACTAGTTTTTCTATATTTAATTTTATACTATTTGTATCAGAATCTTTGTTTTCTTGTTTAAACTTTTCAAATTCTTCTGGTTTAACATGTCAGAGTTTTACGAGTCTTTCAAGCGTTTCATATTCGGGCATTTGTGCATAATTTGGGAGCGTATTTAATTTACTTGCTGTTTCTACTCGTCACTCTTCTTTCTTTACTCCATCTGGATTTGTTTCTGTTGTTTCTCATTTTTTTGGAGGACGGGGTGTCTCTTGTTTTGAGGATACTTTTAAAGATTCTCAAAAGCTTGGATCTTTCATCTGTTCTAGGAGTCAAAGTTGAGCCATATCAAGTTTACTTGAAATAACTTCAGTCACTACCGCTTGAAGGTTTCTCTCTTCTTTTGGTTTATTGCTGTAGTTTGTTGCTATTCTTTCAAACAATCTTTTTGATTTCTCTGCTCATTTAACTTTCCCGTATTTTTCTACGAGAACTTGTTCTACTTTGCTTTTTAAAGCCTCTCATTCGGGAGAGTTTTTAAACTCGGTTGCTATTTTCTCTTTTTCTCAAAGTTCTTCGTGTCTTGTATTTGCTAACTTTGTTTCCAAATTTGCATCAAGTCCACGGTTTCCATTTGAAGTTTGGTGAATGGTCATACTTTTTTGCAATAAAAAAATAACTTTCTTTGATACATTGTATCATACAAAGTATAGTTTATGCAAAAAGATAACTTATTTTTATTAAAGTATTATTTAAAATCCTCTTACTTTTGTAGCCAAAAGTAACAAAAGCTTTCAAGAGGAACAAAACTCGCTAGTGGGAAAACTAATTTTAGCGCTTTCTACTATGGCGCTCGAACATTGTTCCCCTTGAAAATCCATATCTTTTTAAAATTTTTCCTATAATTAATTTTTAATAGTTCTTAGTTTTCGAATCCGCTCGGTATCATTTTTTCGTACCACTTTGTTTTTTGTTCGTAAATATGAGCTATCTCAAACAGACGTTCTTCTTGCATCATTGGAGTCAATATTTGGAGTCCTACGGCGAGAGTTTCTCCTTCCGCGTCCTCACTTTTTGCAAATCCACAAGGAATCGAGATTCATGGTATTCCTGCCATACTTGCGGGTATAGTGTAAGCGTCAGAAAGGTACATCTTCAGTGGATCATCAGTTTTTTCTCAAACTTTCCAAGCGACACTCGGACTCACAGGACAGACGATAGCATCTACTTTTGAAAAGGCGTTTTCAAAGTCTTTGATGATAAGAGTACGAACCTGAGAAGCCTTTTTATAATAGGCGTCATAAAATCCTGCAGAAAGGACATAACTTCCAAGGATACTTCTACGTTTTGGCTCAGCACCAAGTCACTCTCCTCGGTTGTTGATATAGAATTCTTCAAGATTCTCATGAGGCTTCTGGCTACTATGTCCATAACGGATTCCGTCAAGACGAGCGAGGTTTGTTGCTACCTCTGCCGGACAGATGATGTAGTATGTCGCCATGGCATATTTTGTCATCGGGAGAGAAATATCAACTATTTCTGCTCATAAATCCTTGAGAGTCTGTATTGCTTCGTTGATAGTTTCTCTGACTCCAGCATCAAGACCTTCCTCAAAGTACTCTTTTGGAATTCCGATTTTTTTCCCTTGTAAGCTCGTTTGTTGCCAAATTTTACTATCAATCGTGTCGTGTCCTGCATAGGTCGTGTTTTCTTGTATATCGTGACCATTCATCACTTCGTAGAGTGTCGCAGCATCTTTTACTGTTCTCGTAAAAGTTCCTGGACAATCGAGACTAGAAGCCATTGCCATCACTCAAAAACGACTATTTCTTCCGTAGCTTGGTTTGAATCCAACAACTCCACAAAGGCTTGCTGGTTGGCGAATACTTCCTCCGGTATCTGTTCAGAGCGCAGCTGGGACAAGTCCAGCAGCAACGGCTGCCGCACTTCCACCACTTGACCCTCCCGGTACTCTTTTTGTTCCCCAGGGATTAAGAGTCTTTTTAAAAGCAGAATTTTCGGTACTTGATCCCATTGCAAATTCGTCCATATTACATTTTCCGAGACTACTCATTCCGGCTTGTTTGAGTTTTGATATAACCGTTGCATCATACGGAGGAACAAAATTCTCAAGCATTTTTGAAGCAGCCGTTGTCGGGATACCATTTTCACAAAAGATATCTTTTACTCAGAGAGGGAGTCATCCGAGTATCTCATTTGACTCATTGAACCCGTTTTGATTGATAAAATTAAAAGCTTGAAGTTGTGGTTCATATTTTTCGACTCTTCTCATAAAATAGTTCCAAATTTCACGAGAAGTGGTTTCTCCTGATTTTATCAGCTCTTTTAACTCTTCGAGACTTTTAAATGCGAGGTTCATAGTATTGTCTTATTAATCTGTTAAATTATGCCAAAATCATATAAAAAAAAGAGGAAATTGCAAAAAATACTAAAAATTAATGAAGGAAATAATTTACAAAACAAAAAAAGAAGAGTTTTATTAAAAACTCTTCTTTTTCTTGAATTTATTTTTCAAACTATTTTCTAACTTCTTTCAGTCTTGAAGCTTTACCAGTCAGTTCTTTGATAAACTTAATAGATTTTCTTCTTACTTTAAATTGGCGAAGAATATCGATTTGAGTAATCGTTGGAGAATGGATTGGAAATACTCTTTCTACTCCAAATGGTCCTACTTTTCTTCTTACAGTAATCGCTTTTTCGAGTGCTGTTTTTCCAGCTACTGCGATAACGATACCTTTAAATTTTTGTACTCTTTCTTTGTTTCCTTCTTTGATTTTTTGGTGAACTTCTACTTCCATACCAGTTCCTATTTCTGGTCTCTCTGCTTGAATATAAGCGGATTGAATTTGTTTCACAAGTTGAGAATTCGTCATAGTTTGAATTTACCTTAATAAAGTGCGCATATCATATACAATACTTTAAATATGTCAAAATAAAATTATTACTTTTTTGTGTTTTTATGATAATTATGCTATTATGGTTCTATATTTTCTCACTTTCTCATTTATGGACTTCTCTCTTTTGAAAGAAAAAGCAAAATTGCTGTGAAATAAAGTAAAAGATGTCACCAATAAAGCCATCGATTTTGGTGCTGAAACGCTCCAAAATTCTCCTTTTGTCATAAAAGATATGAACTGACTTGATGAACTTGTTACTCTCTCTGCAAACAAAGTTGGACCTACAGGAGTTGTCTATGAAAAGAAATCACTTCTTATTATTTGAGACCCAAGTACCGATTTTTTTAAAAAGGCTCTCTATATATTGCCAGTTGTCTATACAAAAGCATGGAGTCAAAATGTGGCTGTGAAACTTCTTTCTTCAAAGATAGAAGGAATCGATTATGCGAAGTATACTCTTTCTCTTTCGCAGGTTCCTCTTTGTGTCGTTTTTGCCGATAAAAAAGTATATAAAATTATTGCTTGAGAGGAAAATATCAATAAACTAGTGACAAGTCTTTCTCTTGATATACTTTCTACTATAGAAAAGCTTTAGGAGAATCTTTTATACCTTTTCTTCATAACTATGATGCTTTCTCTTGTTGATATCCTCTACATCGTTCTTATTCTCTTCACTTGTATCATAGGGACACTTGTAACGATTATACTCATAAAAGTTCTTCGAATGATGGAGGTGATAGATGAGATGTTGTACTATTATGGACGAGTAAAAAAAGTTTTTTGATTCTATGCTCAGGTTCCTGAACTTATAAAAGAAAAAATAAAAAGTTTTATGTAAAAATCCCTCTCGAGTAGAGGGATTTTTAATTTTTACTGTTAAAGGTGTCTTCAAAGTCCATAAACACAAGCGTTTTTGTATACCTATATTCAATGAAAAAATAACCATACGATTTCCCTTGTTATTTCTTTTTTTTGTAGTATCCTTCTTTTATATTTTGTCTTTTGATTTGTCTTATGTCTAAAATAACGATTCTTTCACAAGAGCTTGTAAATCAGATTGCTGCTGGAGAAGTGGTCGAACGTCCTGTCAGTGTTATCAAAGAACTTGTCGAAAACTCTCTTGATGCGGGGGCGACGAGTATACAAGTCGACATTGAACAGGGAGGACTCCAATCTATCACGGTCGTTGATAATGGGCAATGAATACATCCAGATGATATGACTCGTATTTGAATTTGACACGCTACTTCAAAGATACATACTCTTGAAGATATCTATAAAATTATGACATTTGGATTTCGATGAGAAGCGCTTGCTTCTATCGCATCGGTTTCTGATTTTGAAATTCATTCGGCTGTTCAAGATTTATACGGGAAACGTCTATTTTTTCAGAACGGTGAGAGGAAAATAGAGGAATCTCCTATGAATATTGGAACAAAAATCATCGTAAAGAATCTCTTTGCTCGTACTCCAGCTCGACTTAACTACCTCAAATCGGAAAAAACAGAACAGTCTCATATTGTTGAATACTTACAAAATCTCGCTCTTTTTTATCCGAATGTTCACTTTGAACTTACCAACTCTGACAAAAAAGTCTTTTTGTATCCAGCGGTTTCAGATTCAAGAGAAAGAATATTTGCTCTCTATGGAGAATGATTTCTTAATCAGCTTCTTCCTCTTGAGTTTGAACTTTTTGGAATGAAAATAGAAGGGTATATTTCTGATCCAAAATACCATTTTCAAAATAAAAATAAGCAGATTATTGCGGTCAATGGCCGTTTGATAAAATCACCGATTATTTACCGAGCTCTCTCTGAAGCTTACAATAGATATATTCCTCATGGGACGTTTCCAGCGTATATTTTGAACCTAAGCGTGAATCCTACAGAAATAGATATCAATGTTCATCCAAGAAAACTTGAGATACGTTTTGCTCACGAACAAGAAGTCTACCGAAGTTTTTATAATGGGGTCAGTAGTCGTCTCGAAAATGTGAGTCTGATAGATTCAAATACTCCACAAATACCTTCTTCTGAAGTGTTATCTTCGTCTTTTACTCCTTCATCATCACAGTACTATACTGGATCAGGGACAAAATTTAAATCGTATTCTCCCTATAAAAATACAACTCCCCATCCTCATCAGTGAAAAGTATGGCAGGCTTTAGAATTTAGTGAAACACTTCTTTCTCATACGATACAAAATACCCAAACTTTTCCTATGGAGTGAGGTTCAATACGAGTTATCGGACAACTTTGGAATAGTTATCTCCTGGTTGAGAAGGACAAAAAGTTTCTTATTCTTGATCAACACGCACTTGCTGAGAGAGTTATCTATGAAAAACTTGCTTCGAAACGTTCTCATTTTTGAACTCAAAAGCTTCTTCTTCCTCTTGCTGTTCACCTGAACCCAAAAGAGCAAGCTATCCTTTGAGAATACAAGGAAACAGTCCTTTCTCTCTGATTTGAATGGGAAGAACTTCCATCAGGGATTCATGTTCACAGTATTCCTGACTTTACGAAAAAAGAAGATATTTCTGTGCTTTTGCCTTGAATCTTGGCTGATATCGATCAATTCAACACGGGAAAATCTCGTACGCTTGAAGAAGTACAAAATAAAATGTACGCATACGCTTCTTGTCGAGCAGCGATTAAATTTTGACACATATTGTCTCAAATGGAGATGGAACAACTCGTCCACGATGCAGAACTTACGTACTCAAGTACGTGTCCACATGGACGTCCTGTTATATTCGAAATGAGTCTTGAGGAATTAAAAGGAAAATTTGATAGATAGTTTTTTAATTTTTTCTTATTAAATCTTTCTTAAATTTTTAAGGTGACTTTTTATAAGGGTTTTACAAATGA
>CAYUZH010000036.1:0-1440 GCA_964449635.1 uncultured Candidatus Peribacteria bacterium
GTTCACGAAGGGTCATCGTCAATGGAATCACATAAGCCCAGTCTGTCACCCAGATATCACGATGAAGTCCAAAGTGCTTTATCCCATCAGGAAGCGTATTTGTCACGATAATTGACACCGAAGCGTTGACACGAAGTCTGTCTTCTTTGAGTTTGTCTATCCAACTATCGCTCCATGCTTTGGTATTTTTTGATTCCCACGCAATCACCCCGACAGGATTTCCAAATTTGTTACGAACTGATTGGATGATATCAGCTCCTTTGATCCCTTTTTCGACATCAGAAAGTTCATCAATCGGAAAATTGGTACGAAGAATCTCTTTGAGAGCGTCTTCTTGAATCTCTCCTTGTATCTGCATCGAACCTTGATTTGCTTTGCGAGTCGCTTCATCGAGAGATTTTTTGAGTGTTTCCATCTGTTTTTGTTTTTCTTGCATACGTTTTTCAAATTCGAGCTGCTTCTTTTCAAACTCGAGGTTAAACTTTTCTGTCGACTGTTTGGCAAATTCTTCTTCGAGACGTTTTCTCTCAGCGATAAGGGCACGTTCTTTGTCGACTTCCATATCCTTTTGTTTTGATTCAAAAGCCTGCTTTTCACGCAAAAATTCGAGCTCTTTTTTACGAGCTTCTTCGTCACGTTTACGCAGGTTTTCGAGCTCTACCTCTTTCTTTTTTGCTTCTTCTTCAGCTTCTGCTCTTACTTTCAAAGCATATGCTTTCGCTCGTTCATCGAAGTCTTTCTGCATTTCTACTTTGAGACTTTTAGACATTTCCACTTTCATTTCTTCTATCTCGTGTTTATGAGCATCAGTAAGAGAAAAATTATATCCACATTTTGGACAGGTGATTTGAGAGTCAGTCATAGTATATGAGTGTGTTAATTCTTTAATATATTAATTATCAGTATATACTTTTTATATATTTTACAAGTTATTTTACATCAGAGGAAGTCCAAGATGTTCATCAAATCCGTTTTTAATGTTGAGAATCTGAACAACAGAACCAGCAGCTCACTTCAAGAGATTATCATAAGAGGCATAAATAGTAACTATTTTACCTTCTTTTTTAGAAAAAAGTTTCACCATATGACTGTGAGCTCAGGAAGAAACATCTATGTTATTTGGAAGTTTTTTTACAATCTCTATTCAGTTTTTTCCTTGATATGCTTGATTGAGAATATCAGAAGGTACTATATCTTCATCTACAAAAAAGGAAACCTGGGTTAATATCCCTCGAAAATCGTTTGAAGAAAGGGTTGGGGTAAAACTAATTGGTACATCATTTTGAAGTCCAAATTTTTTAATCTCTGGAATATGTTTATGAGTTTTTATAAGAGAATATGATTGTGTTCTAAGATTTCCAAGTTTAGTTTCTTCTATCATAGGTTGTCATCATCCACTATATCCTGTAAGACTATGAGCAAAAACAGGAGTACTTTGGT
>CAYUZH010000036.1:1450-10348 GCA_964449635.1 uncultured Candidatus Peribacteria bacterium
CAAGTAGCATGACATCAAGGGTTTGCAATAAATTCCGCGTCAAGTATATCTTGATTTGAAGTGATCTCTGCTAATCAAAAGACAAATTCAGGAGAGACCCTAAAATGACTCGAACAATCCAAAATAGTAGCAATTCCTCAAGAAAAAGATTTTGTTTCTTGAATTATTTTTTTAGAAATTTCATCTCCTGTCGCCAAGATAAGGATATCAAATCATGATAAAACTTCTTGGATTTTATTTTTCCATTCGATTTCTCAAAGTTTACTCAATCATTCAAAAAAATCAGTAGTCTTAGAAAAATATGGATGATTTTCAAGAAGTTGTTTGAGTTCAATTCAAACTGATCAAGAACTTCAGATAAGAGCGTTTTTAGTAGTCATAAAGTTTAGTAAAGAACAGATTCATTATAACGTTTTTTACAAAAATAAAACCCCGTTTTTTGAAACGAGGTTTTATGTATCTGGTATATTTATTGTGCTGTATTGATATCATCAATTCTTTTTCTTATAAGTTCACGAAGAGCTACAAGTTCATCAAATTGGTAAAAAAATTGTATTTTTTGATCGGCAATGGTTGTTCCAGTTGGTTTATCTTTGAGGACAAAGTAAGTAAATGTTTCCGCGATGTCTTCAGCTGTATCAGCCGCAGCATAGTCACTAACAAAACTTTTTGGTTTTTTAGTATAGAGATCAACTCCTTGCTCTTCTACCGCTTGAATTTCACTTTTTGTCCAAAACTTCTTGATAAATTGTTCTAAATACGCTCCTGATTTTAGACATCCTTCACTGACAAAGGTAGTCACACACTTCGAAGCAAGACGATCAATAGCCGTATCAGATTGTATATTTGATGGAATATAGTCAACCTGTGTCTTGGAAAGTGTCAAAAGATGAGCATATTCGTGGACGAGCGTATGGATATTTTCTTTTACATTAAATGCTCCGTTTTGAGTATAAAAGTTTGCTTTATTTATACTGAGATCCCAAACATTTCTGTCTTGTTCATTTTGGTAAACTGATGCAATAATATCACTTTGTTTATCATTGTATACTGCCATAGAAGTAAGGTCTTTTCTATACTCTGTAGGAATAAGTTTGATGAAAAGATTCCAAATTTTTGAGTGTGATTCATCTTTTTTCCCTGAAGAAAGTGCAATAGTGTCATCTGTTACTTTATAAACAGCATCATTTGGAACATTTTGCCAATCATCTTCCCCCTCCTCATAATCTCACTGACTTCCATCATCTTCATAACTATCTGTATAATCGTCGTCTACATAATCATCATAGTTATAATCATCTTCATAGTCATCATAATACCCTTCCTCATCATCGTAATATCACTCTTCGTCGTCATAATACCCTTCTTCTTCGTCGTAGTAATTTCATGAATTAGCATTATCTCCAGTTTGTTCGTCTTCATCAAGAGGAACACAGATAGAAGCTTTTGTATCAAAACGTTCATCGTCATAACAATCTTCTGGACTCATAGCGAGTTCTTCGACTGCTCCATTGAGTTGATAGCTATAGTTCAAATCTTGTATTAAAAGTCCAAGGAGAGACTCAACGCGGTCTCCATAATCTTTTTTCTCAAGTACTTCTTGAACTTTATCAACAAAAGTCTGTGGATCAATGTTTCATTTATTTATAGCGTTTGATACACTTTTTTCGATACGATCAAGTATTTGGAAATCGATATTGGTCGGATTATAATGACCTGCCTGAACAGATCCTACTCATAAAGAGAGGAGGATAGAAAGGAGAAGTAAATATTTTTTCATAATAGAATTATTTTAAAAAGTAAGTGCCAAAAGTTGTTTGCTTTGTGACACCATAATAATAAGAATAGTAGATGAGAGGAATATGAGAATATAATGAAATTATTTCTCATATTTGATACGAAGAGTCGCTGTCGTTCAAACTCATACTTGGCTTGCAAGAGAGAGTTTTCCACCAATTTTTTCGCTCAAAGCTTGAGCAATAGGAAGTCCGAGTCAAAATCCTTCTTCATTGCGATCTTCCGAAGCTCGATAAAATCTCTCAAATACTTTTTTGAGATTTTTTTCTGCAATTCACTCTCCTTGATCTTTCACCATTATATCAACAAAAGAAGGATGCCTTTCTACTTCTACAGAGATTTGATTTCATTTTTTTGAAGAATATTTTATAGCATTATCAAGAAGGATAGAAAGTATTTGGTAGACTTTTTCTTTATCAGACTGAATCAAAAGGGTATCTCCCTTTATATCAATAGAAGTACCCTTTTTATGGGCAAGAGGAGTAATTCTTTCCACGAGGTCATCAAGGAGTTCTTTCAAGAGTAATTCTTCTTTTTGTATAGTATTTATAGAATCAATTTTTGCTAAGGACAAAAGAGTAGTCACCAAACGATTCAAGCGATTCACATCCTCGACTGTATGCTCTGCAAAAAGCTTGTATTCTTCATGTGTTGCTTTCTTATCTCTGAGAAGGACTTCAGCTTCACTTTTCATAAGAGCGAGCGGAGTACGAACTTCATGAGAAACATCAGAGACAAACTGTTTTTGTTTTTCTATCACTTCTTCAAGAAGTTTTTGTGCTCGAAGAGAAAAATAATAGGCAAGGAAAAGAAGAGAAACAAGAGGAAAGACAAAGGCTCAAAAAACAAAGAAAAAAGACTGAATTTGGAGAGCATTTTCAATAAGACGAATCTGTTTTTCACCGATATAGGTGACACTTCCCGTATCTCCATAGAGTTCTTTGATTTGAACAGGAGAAAGTGTGTACAGAGGGTCTGACGGGTCTCAAACGGGAGGAAGTCCAGCTTTTTGAAGCTTTTTATCAAGATCTTGAAAAGAAAGTGTATCCCACTCATCTTCAGAAACAACGTTTTCAACTTGTTTCGGAGAAATCGTATACCAAGGATTTCCTGAATCTCCTATCGCTCTATATCAAGCTCTGACGAGTTTTTCATCTATTTCTTGAAAAGAAAGTGTTTCCCAATCTTGTTTTTCTATTATGGCATCAACTTGTTTCTTTTCTTCATCGCTTAAAAGTTGAGTGCTATACTCTCGCTCATCATATCATAAAAGACTTTCTTTTCCTGCTGCACGAAACTGGCTTGAAATATTTTTTAAAAGGTTATCAGCATTTGAAATCTTCTCAAATATAATATAAAACCCTATTCAAGAAAAGATAAGGAATAAAAAAAAGACTGGAAGAAAGGAAGAAAAGATATTTCTTAAAGAAAAATTTTTTATCATAATTGTTTATCTGAGATAGTATAGCCGAGTCATCTCATCGTATGAATGAGTGGCTTTTCGTTTGGAAATGGTTTATCAATTTTATTTCTTAAATAGCGTATATAGACGCTTACAACGTTTGAAAATCAGCCATAATTTCTATCCCATACATGTTCTAAAAGTCTTGTTTCTGAAAGGACATGTTCTGGATGATGAAGCATATATTCGAGAAGTCTGTACTCGGTACTTGAAAGAACGATAGTCTCCCCACATCGTTTCACAACTTTTGTCGTGTAATCAAGTGTAAGATTATCAAGAGAAAGCAGGGTGCTTGATCCTTTTGAACGACGAATAAGCGCTTGTATACGAACGAGAAGTTCATCAAAAGCAAAGGGTTTTGTAAGGTAATCATCGGCTCACTTTTGAAGTCAAAGGACTTTATCATCAATTTCTCACTTTGCGCTCAAAATAATAACGGGAGTATTTTTTCAAGACGCTCGCAAATGAGAAAGTACCTCTATTCCGCTTTTTTTAGGAAGCATCAAATCAAGAATAATCACATCGTATTCGTGGAGACACTTCTGCAAAGCAATTTCTCCGTCGTTTGCTATATCGACAGAGTAGTTTTCTGATTTGAGTCATCTGGCTATATTATTTGCGAGGCGAACCTCGTCTTCTACGATAAGTATTTGCATAGAAACAATTATATGAAAGTTTTATGAGAAGAAAATGAGAATTGTATATTTTATAAAAAACCTCGTTTTAAAACGAGGTTTTTTATAAAATATTTCGATTTATTTTGCGTATTCAATCACTCTCATCTCACGGATAAGACTGACTTTTACTTCTCCTGGATAACTCATTTTTTCTTGAATCTCTGTCGCTATATTACGAGCGGTCTCTTGTGCTTGGATATCAGAAATCGTATCAGCATCCACAAATACTCTCACCTCACGTCCAGCACTGAGTGCATAGGCTTTTGATACCCCCGTAAAACTTTGAACAAGCGCTTCCATCTCCTGCACTCTTTTGAGGTACTGTTCGATCACTTCACGACGAGCTCAAGGACGAACAGAACTGATAGCGTCCGCTACTTGTACAATCGCAGTTTCAAGAGAAAGAGAATAGGGTTCTCCGTGATGATTTTCAATCATATCAATGATTTTATCATGAAGTTTATACTTACGAGCCAATTTCCCACCGATTTCAGGATGTGTTCCTTCAACATCGTGATCAAGGGCTTTTCCGATATCATGAAGGAGTCCTCCACGTTTCACAAGTTCTGGATCAGCTCCAAGTTCACGAGCGAGTGCTTCAGCGATATATGCCACTTCTTTTGAATGTTTCAAGATATTTTGACCATAACTCGTTCGAAAACGCATTTTTCAGATAATAGGAAGAATATCCGCTGGAATATCAGCGATTCCAAGTTCTTCCACTGTTTTTTGCCCAAGTTCTTTGAGAAGTACATCGGCTTCTTCATACGTTTTTGCAACAATTTCTTCGATACGTGCTGGTTGAATACGTCCATCCTCAATAAGTTTTTCAAGCGATTTTTTCGCTACATAACGACGGAAAAGGTCAAAAGCCGAGATAAATACGGAATCTGGAGTATCATCGATGATAAGAGCGACTCAAGTTGCCTTTTCAAAAGTCGTGATATTACGTCCTTCTTTTCCTATCAGTTTTCCTTTGATATCATCAGAAGGAAGTTCAATGATCGTCGTTGTTACTTCATTGGTGACATCACCTGCAAATTGTTGAATTGATTTCAAAATAATCTCACGAGCGATTTCTTTCTTTTGATCTTCGATTTTTGATTTATATTTTTCAATCACCGTCAATCCATCTTGTGAATATTTCTCTCAAATTTGAGCAATAAAGAGTTCACGAGCTTGAGCTTCGGTAAGCTTTGCGATTTCACTGATTTTTCCATCAAGCTCTTCTTCTTTTTTGATAAGAAGTTCTCTTTTTTGTTTGAGTTCTTCTTCTTTTTGATAGATAGATTCTTGTTTTTTCTCAATTTCATCAAGACGAGTTTGAATTTTCTCTTCTCGTTCAAGGATTTTTTCCTCTATTTTTTGAGATTTTTCCATGATAGCCGCACTTTCTGATTTCGCCTCTCTGAGAGCTGTCTCCGCTTCATTTTTCGCATTTTTTAGAGTCTCTTCAGCCTCCGTTTTTGAAGCACGAATCATATCTTCGGCATCTTTTTTCGCTTGGAGAAGGAGGGTATCTTTCTTTTGGTATGCTTCGTCTACGATAGTTTCTGATTTACTACGTGCCTTAGTAGAACGAACATTTTCCCACAAATAAATTATAGTTCAAAGAAGGGCTCATCAAAAGACTGCCCCAAGGAGAAGTTGGGTGAATTGCATAGTTACGGGTATTTATGAAGTAAGGGAAAGAGAAAGTCATTACTTTTTTTGAGAATAAGTAGGAGTCTTTTCTTCGATTTCTGGATTTTCGTGCCGAAATATATCAGCATACTAATTGTAGGAAATATTTTGAAATGTCAAAAAGAATCTCTTGCAAATTGCCACAAAAACGTAGACTAGAGAGTACATTTATTTTTTAGCTCTAAAAAGTATGACCGAGATAAAAATTGACCTGAATCAACTCGAACAGGCACACATCATAGATACAGAGACAAAAATAAAAATAGAAAAGTTCTCGCGCGAGCATCACAAAGACGATTCAAATAAAAGATTACTTTCGATTTTTACCACTATTTGAGCCATTATCACTGGTATCGGAATCCTCCTTTTTGTCGCAGCGAATTGGCAAGATATGAGTAGTATGATAAAAACACTTTTTCTTGTCGGTTCAACACTTGCCTTTTACGGAGCATGATTTTTTTACACACATAAAAAAGAAGGATACGAAAAAACAGGGCAAGCTCTCATTCTCCTCTGATCTCTCTCATACGGAGCGAGTATATTTTTACTCAACCAAATCTATAATATCGGGGGCGATGTATCCACACATCTTCTCATTTGGTCACTCTGAGTCCTCCCACTTGCCTATATAACACAATTTTCAACTATTTTTACTCTCGGAGTTGGAACCCTGTATGCTGCTGTACTTGTCTATTTAGGAGAAAACTACTTCATTGCTCCTATTATGTACTCTCTCTCTTTTATTATTCTTGGATTTGTCAGTCTCACTCTCGTTCGCTATCATACGCTCACATTGAGGAATTTTTGAACGGTTCTCACATTCGCAGGAAGTGTTATTATCCTTGGAAATATGATTCTTCTGACGTTTAGTGATTTTTGGAATGGAGGATTTTGGGTACAAGAAGGAGACAATAGTTTCTATATCACTCTTTTTATCGGACTTGTTCTCTGACTCGGAGCGATTCTTTTCAAAAGTTGGCAAACAAAAAAAATTGATTTCAAAGAAGAAATGCCTTTCTTCATTTGATTTATTGTTATCATGGGACTCATGATTATCACCACTCAAGCACTCCCGAACTATGACTACGCAAATCGTTCATTTCTCTTTCCACTTCCATTTCCTTTCAGTCTCTATGTATTCATAATGAATATTCTCTTTTTTGCGATGATTGGAATCCTCATTTACCGTGGAGTGCAAAAAGAAAAAGCGATTCTCGTCAATACATCTATCCTTTTCTTCGCAGTATATCTTTTCGGAAAATACCTTGTTTTCGCGTTTGATAGTAAATTTGGCGGAGCCTTTGTATTTATCACAGGATGACTTGTTTGTATGGCGATTGGTTGGGGAGCAGAATATATGAGACGACGCATTCTCCTAAAAATAAAATAAGAACTTTTTACTTTATTTATCAAAAAACTATGAAATCTCTCAAAAAATTCCCTCTTTTTTGGATAGCTGTTATCTTCCAAATCATTATTCTTGGTACTTTTATTGGACGTTATGAATACCTAAAAGCGACCGGACAAGAACTGTATATCGAAACAACTGGATATGATCCAAATGACCTCTTTCGATGAGATTATGTAAATGTTCGTTATAGACTCACTGTACCAAAAGAGTATAACTTTCTCTTTAGTGGAAATACAAACATCGCGAAACTCTATATAGTACCAAAAGTCGAAAATAAAATCATCACTGGTATCACTGCTATTTCAAAAGAAAAACCAAAAAGTGATCTCTTTTTTATCGTAAAAGATACCTGGCCTCAATCGAGCCAAAAGTTTGTTATCGAAGACCAAAGTAGTAAACAGACGATTACCTACTCTCAAGACTGGGGATGTGATGAGAAATTATACAAAGTAGGAGAAAAAGTACTCTTTAGTAAATACAATGGTGATGTTATTAGCTATATCACAAAATATACTCCTGAAAGTATCTCAAAGGAGATGACAGAGTGAATCGTAAAAGAAATCGGAAAGTGTAACTATACTATCACCGTTAATACTCCTCAAGCAGACAAATTTTATGTCCAAAGTGGACAGTGAACAAGCTTAGAAAACAAGATTCAAGCGGGTTCTATGTATGCAAAGTGGAAAGTCAGTTCAAACGGAGTGATTTTATTTGAAGATATTGTCGAGAAGAAAGATATAAAATAAAAAATACCTCTTAAAGAGGTATTTTTTATTATTAAGTGAGAAACAAATGTATTAGTAGCAAAGTAGTGAGTCAGTACTTCATCGTTTCTCCATACTCATAAGATATGAAGACTTTTCAAGAATATTTTTCCTTTCACTCTTTATATACTTCTATCATCATCGTTTCAAATCAAAAAACACATTTATCGAGTTCTCAAATTTTTACTTGTTCTAATTCTTGTACTATTTCACTGACGTATTGTCAAGTTAGATGATTAAGCTCCTCATTTAATACCATATTATGCTCATACCCTTTAATACTAGAATAGTCAATAACCAAATAAGGAACTTTTTGTTTCGTTGAATTTATTATCGTCTCTATAAATTTATATTTTAACATATCTAATTTATTTTAGGGAAATAAGAAATTATTCATCCATTAGTATCTAGAAAATAGTTTATTTGCATCGTTCAGTCTTTTGAAAATCAATAATATTCATTTGATCCTGCTCAAGGTCATGTATACTTCCCTTTACTGTTTTGAACAGTATTTGTTACTTCATCTACGATTCTACTTTTACTCCAGTTATCTGGAAAATACATTAAGTTCTAACTTATATTTTCCCTTTCATACTCCTCTATCATCTTTGCTCTTTCCTCAGGATTATTCCATCGTTCCAATGCTTTTTTCCATTTTTCAAAAACTTCTATCAATTCTGAGGTATGATAATATTCTTTGTAATTTCAATCAAGATTCGTTACTTCTGTTATATCTTTATAGCAATATGCAAATCAAGCTTCAGAAGAAAACATATACGGAACTTTTGATATTTGTTCTGCGGTGAAAATACTTTTATCATTTGCATCTTCAATGTGATCGTAAAGAGCATTGCTAATATCCCAGTCATATCATACAAACCCGTTTGCTCGTATTTCATCATCTCTTTTCTTTCTCTCCTGAAATTCCTCAAAAGTTACTGTTACTTGTTTTATTCAAGTCAGGATTGAAAGGAGTTTATCCAATCAATAAGTATCATTTAGTAACATTCAAAATAAATTACTATCATATCTTTCTTTTGGTCAAAACCCATATTTATTCCAATCATCTTTTCCAAGAATAGGGATAAATCAATTAACTTTTTG
>CAYUZH010000036.1:10358-11367 GCA_964449635.1 uncultured Candidatus Peribacteria bacterium
TTCATACTCTTTACTTAAAAATAAAATTTGGATATGCCGATCAAATGGAACCATCACTATTGAGATGAAGAATATATCTTATTTCCACTCATATCTACGATATATGGTTGAAAGTTATTACACTTTCCTTCACATGTTTCTTGAGAGAATGCAACAACATAAAAACCACCTGTTTGTAGATTAAGTACTTCTTTTTCTTTTATTCATATTGAATTTTCAAATTCTATTCCTACCTCTTGTACTTTTCATATAGTATGAAATATCATTCATCACACACTTCATTCTTCTATCTGAGGAGTATGAGTAATATTTAGTATCTCAGGAGAATCAAGATTCACTTCTGTATTTTCAGTAATTTCTTCTTCATCTGTCTGACTTCATCAAGTACTTCCCCCCGTCACCGTCACATTCACAACGACTACTGTTCATTCAGCATCCTTGAGAGTGATAGAGGTCGTTCCAGACTGTTTTGCAAAAATTTGCAAGTACCTTCTTGGTTTATTTGGTTGGTCAGGATTTGTTTGGTCAATGAGTTGGACATTGATATTGTCATTGGTCTTGGTAATCGGTTCAAGAGCGACATAGTAATCATCGATACTAATAGTTGTATTATCTCCAGCCTGGAGGTTTTTATACTTTCCTACTTTTACAATTTTTAAACAGAGTAGAATAGCTATAAATTAGAAATAAATAGAAAAAATAATTATAAATTATATTAAGTCCTTTCCATCGCATATCTTCATGTAAGACAGGGTTATCTTGCCTCATAGGAAAGGGGAAGCCTCTATATACAGGACAAATAACATCACACGTTCATCTTTTTCAAGAGGTATCCTTAAAAAATGAAAAGTCATCTTTTAAATCTATAACCTCTTTTTTACTAAGATCATTAAAAGACAGATCAACTCGAACCACTAATAGAGAAAATAGTAAAAATAAAAAAGGAAGGAGTAGATAAATACTAAAATATTTAATTTTCATATATATTATATATTATTTATAATGTTGT
>CAYUZH010000036.1:11377-12408 GCA_964449635.1 uncultured Candidatus Peribacteria bacterium
TTAGACTGTCTAGATAACAAGTATTTGATACATTTAAAATCTGTGAAGAGTTGTAGGAAATTTTTAGGTTATATATTTTCTCTTCTAAATTATCTCAAGGACACTCAGTAGGTTGATCGTGTTTGTGTCAGTATATACTTTCTTTTGATATTCAAAACCTATTTTTTAGACTTTGAACCAAATTAGTCAAACTTTCTATTTGAGATTCTGTTGGGGTATTAGGAATCCATCCGTTTTGCCATCTGTATTCAAAATCTCCCATCAATACTACTCATATTTTTCATGTATTTAAGCCACTATCATGATCTCCAACAAATTCCAATGGTCTTCCCTCATAAATAGTACCATCACCTTTTATTATAAAATGATATCCAAGGGAGTAATATCAATCTAATCTCATTTTATCTTCCAAATTATTTATACTTTGGAATTGAGGTTCAGAAGTATGGTGTATAACTATTGTATCTAGAATATCAGAAAACTTTGCTCATGGAAATCTATAAAAATAATTATAGTTATTAGGAGTAATGGGATATGACCAATCAGGAACGTAATCCTCTTGACTATATTTAGCTCACCAAGTTTTTCTATCGACAATATTAACTCACTCTAAGGTAATTTTTCATACCTGCAATAAAGTTCAACAATGTTTCTCGTATTTACTATTAGTTACAAAAGTTTTCTTTATCATCCTTTATGAGCTCTTCCTCAAAATAGTCAAAAAAGTTTTTTAAGTTATTAAATTCAGTTGAGTTACTTCAATAAGTTGTTATGATTTTTTGTTTTTTTAGATCTATTAAGCTCAATAACTTAATAGAAATTTGTGACTTTATTGTAGGATTACTTAGAATTTTAGACATTAATTTATCTATTTTTTCTTTACTTGATTGAGAAATCATATTCATATACACTCCTTCTTCTTCCCCAATATCCTGAACACTCTGAGCTCACAAGTCCTCGTGAAATGTTATATAAGTTCGATTATTGGCATATATCTTGACATTTAATTGGTTCACGAAATAAGGAACAAA
>CAYUZH010000037.1:0-11673 GCA_964449635.1 uncultured Candidatus Peribacteria bacterium
AAATAACAAGCTACCCATTCAAGTTTTACGTCTTTTAGATATTTTTCTTTCATAAAATCATTTACTTTCCCCATACCTGCAACTGCATCATTGTTTGAACAAACAACAGCTACTTGTCATGGAAGCATATCCATAGAGATATCAATTCCATGAACTTCCTTAAGAGCAAGTCTCATAAGAGTCTTTTTCTCAAGCATAAATGTTGAACCTACTGTTCTTAGATTTTTTCTGAGTTCACTCATTTCAGCTACTGTCATACGAGTTCCTGAAGTAAATGAGATACTTTTCGCATTTTTAAAATTATTCTTTAACACCTCGAGTGTGTGTTCTTTTTGTGCTCTTGTTACTGCCATGTTATAGAGAATTACAAAATTAGTAGAGTTTCGAAATATTCAAATAAGTATTAAAAAATCTCGCACAATGCGAGACAGTAAAAACCTATATTGAAAAAAATCAATTGATTCGTACTTACGTCTCGGTAGGTCTTACAGCTGCCTACGGTCTTAAACATAAAGTGCTACTATTATAATCAAATATTTTTTATGTCAAATTATTTAACAGTTTTCTAAACCAAAGTTTCTCTCCAAATAGGTAGGTAAGGTCATAATGAGTCCTCTCTATACTTATTCCCCTATCAATCAATTCAGTTGAAACCTCTCGGTCTTGAAGAACTCGTTCGATAAGAGCAATTTTTTCAGCATAGTTACGACCACGGGTTGGAAACTTCACTGTATCAAGATTCTTGAATTTTGAGAAAAAAAGATATGAGTACAGATTGAGATTATCTCCCTTTGCATAAAAACTTGCAAGCTCAAGCGCTTTGAGTTTTGCTTCCCCTCAAATACTCTGAGATTTTTGTTTTAAGTACTGGACTCAAGACTTGATAGATTGTTCGATTTCATCGTGTAGTTTTTGCAAAGACACGTCGGAATTCACCTCTCCGAAATTATTCAATACATATTTTACTCATTTAAAATACGAAATTATATTCTTATTATGCTTGTCGGTAATCGGTTTCAATGCATCAAAATAGAGATCAATACGATTTTTATTTGCAGAAATAAGTTTATGCAAACGCTCTTGTAAAGATGTCTTAGAATCTATTTCTACTCAAATCATAATTTTCTCAAGGATACTCTCTATCTCTTCAAATATATCCTCATATGCCGTAGAAAGTTTCTCGATTTTCTCAATATTTGAAAGGGTTTCATCAAGAATTATTTTTTTAAAATCTGGATGATATCGTTTTTTGATAATCAAATCATTCACAACAACTGTACAGATATCACGAGTTGTATACTTATGTTCAGCAAAACAAAGTCCGTTGTTATAACGACAAAAATCTCCTTCTCCAAAAACTTCAAATGTGACATCTGGAAATTCGGTGAGTATCTGCTCAATTTCTTTGAGTGTTACCTCTCTTGAGAGGATTATTTTATTTATTTTATAATTATCGAGTAAAAATCGAATCGCTTCGCTATTATAAACCGCTAAAATAGTAGAAATATTTATTTTTCACTGATACCCTATTTTTTTGAGATATTCAAGGATTCAGATATTTCCACAGATAATTCCATCTACCCCTACTTCTTGAAACTCCCTTACCATTTTTTCAATATATGGCATGGTCTCATCTGTATAGTACCGAAAGTTGAGGTTTCAAAATATTTCTATCTCATACGAGTGGACTTCATCAACAACCGTTTTGAGTGTTTCAAACTCGGTAATCTGCTCATGTTCAGCAAAACGTCCGTTTGGACTGACTTCAAAACCAAATTTTTCTGACCAATACCTTGGGTTATACCCCGTAAAAAATTCCCCTGCTCATGACTCGACCAGTGATTGTACATAGAGATGGATATCTTTTGCGTTTTTCCCCTTTGATGGAAATCAAAGTCCGATAATTTTTTTAAACATTTTATACTCTAGGAAATATTTTAAAAATTGTACTCCTTTTTAAAAAAGAGCAAACAAAAAGTCTGCCAATTGGCAGACTTTTTGTTTTAGAAGTACACTTTAGTAGAAAGTGCTCTATATGCTTCTCTGATAATAGCTTTTTCTCTTCTTTTTCTATTTTTTAGATCCTTTGTCACATATCTTTCAGCTTTGAGCTTAGAAGATATACGAGATTGGAAGAAGAGTTTCTTATATCTGAGAAGTAGTTTTTCATTGGATTCACCTTCGTTTTTTACGGCGTAAATCATAATGATTCTATCTCCTTATATTAAAAATAAAGTAGTGTTATTTTATAGATACTTTTATTTTGTCAAATTGATTTTTTGGATAAGATGGAATGAAAGTGGAAAATCAAGAGAGTAAAATCGTAAAAGTTTTCCATATTAACTACTTTATACCTATCAGTTTAGAAATTATGAATGAAGAGAAAAGAAAAAAGCTCGAATGAATGGTTCAAGAAATTATTACTCAGATTATTTTTGAAGAAGCTGAATGAATCGAAGAAGAACATGGAGTTCTCACAGTTACATGAGTAAAGATAAGTTCGGAACTTTCGTATCTTGATGTCTATGTGAGCTGTTTTTTAAAACAAGATACTCTTGCTCACGATATTGCAAAGCATAACTTTAAAATTCAACGTCGACTCAATAAAAGTCTCAGTCTTTATAAGCTCCCAAAAATTCGATTTCGTTATGATGACAGTTGAAGAATAGCTGAGGGAATAGATGGTCTCATCAGAGAAATACAAAAAGAAATTTCTTAAGTATCTATTTTTATAAATTATGTTTCCATCAGTATGAAAATTTCTTAAGAAGTTTAAAAGTAATGACCTTCAAAAGAAAGCACAAAAAGAACGAAAGAGACTTTATATGGAAGTCGGAAGCAGTGAAAATACTTTTAAAAAAAGAAAAAGGACCTCTATTCGAATTCCAGATTGGATTTCCAAAACTTCTCTTAAATCTCACCTCAAGATTCTCTATATTTTCTTTCTTATTTTTTTAGCAGGAGGTTCTTTATTGGTCTTATATTGACCCTTTTTTAAGATAAAAACGATAGAAATCATTAGAAAAGATGATATTACCGATATAAATATTGCTTATAAATCACTTGAAGATTATAGAGATCGTCTTATTTTTTCTATCAATACAAAAGATATCGCTGAACAGTTAAAACTGTATCAAAAAAATATATCTGATGTAAGTATAAAGACCGTGTTTCCTGACACACTGAAAATTACGGTATGATCGTATAAATGAGTGTTTTCTACTGTTATCAACGAAAAAAATTATATTGTTACTTCTAATGGAGTTCTCGTACCTGGTAAATGATGAAGTGATTTACAAATACTGAAATTTACTCAACAATATGCTACTATAAACGGAATTTTGGACTATAAAGAAGTATTTTCAGCTGAATATATTGAAAAAATTATTGAGATTCTCAATAAAATCCGATACAATCTTCTCACTTCTCAAATAAAGGCTCTTTACTACTTCCCAAAAGAACGAGAGGTTCACGTTGATACTGATACCACCAAACTCATCTTTGATATTGACGGAGATATAGAAGACCAAATTAAACGTCTCGTAGTATTTACAAAGGAAAAAAGCAATATTAAAAAAACATGAATTTTATACATTGATCTCCGCATAAAGAATAAAATATTTTTTTGTACTCTGGAAACAGAGTTTGACTGCAGAAAGAACTTAAACTATTTTTACCAATATAAGTAAAAGGTAAATAATGACTTTTTTTATCATTCTTATTCTTATCCTTATCTCTTTTCTCCCAATTGTATTTTGGGGGTATATTTTCTCGTATATTGATGAAACTCTTGCCAACAGAAAACGCTTTTTTGTTTGAATAGTCGCTGGTATTGTCTCTACCCTCCCTGTTCTCTATCTTTGAAAAGGAGAAAATTCTTTCTTTGAATCATTTAATATTTTTAAAATTATTGCTTCTTTTTCATTTTCTCAGGTGATATCTCTTGTTGTTGGATTTACCTTACTTATATTTTTTACCGGAGTGAGTTGATTTATACTCTGAATTTTCAGTAAAAAAATATACGAACAATTTCTTATTATTCTTAAAAATATCTTTATCTTTATTCTTTGAAGTATCTTGCTTGGATGAGTCGTTTCTTTGGTTGTTTTCTTTTTTACTCTTTTTCCAAAAGGAGATTTTTTATTAGAAGAGTGAGTGAGTTATTGAAATTTTGTATTTAATAGTTTTAAGCTCGTTATTCTCTATTATCTTGTTATTTGATTTATCGAAGAAACGAGTAAACATTTTCATTTTCTTTCTTGATACCTGCCTTCTGTGAAGAATACAAAAGAAATTGTTTTGTTTAGTATTTTTATCGCTCTTTGATTCGCCTTTACTGAAAACATCATCTATCTTTGGAATTTGTATACAACATATGGATTCTCTTGAGAGCTCCTCAAAGTATATATTTTTCGAAGTTGTTTTTCTCTTATGCTTCATGTCGTTTGTAGTGCGCTATTATCACATACTTTTAGTATGATTTGGTACCAGGGAAAACTTTTTTCTATTTTTTCTCTTGTTCTCTTTCTCTCTGGAATACTTTTTTCTATTTTTTTACACGCTGTTTTTGATATATCTCTTTCGATTGGATTCAGTTTTATACCTTTTATCTATTTTCTTTGAGGGTATTTGTACGTCAGCAGTATTTTTTATAAAGATTCTTCTCCTTCTTCTTAGTGAAATGGGTATTTTGGTTGCACTTCACGAATCTGCCAATGCGGGTCTTTTTTCTTGAGTATATCAAAAACTCACTCAAAGTGAAGCAGTCCATAGGTGACAATAATTTTATTATATTTTGAGTTTATAATTTCAGAAGCAAGGAGTTCGTTTCTCTTATAAAGAATAACTTCAAAGAGTTCTTTATTTCAAAACTCGTTCATAATTTTTTCTTTGAGCACATCGTTTTTTACAAGAAAATTGAGAATTGCTTGATTAACATATACAAGTATTTTGAGTTCTTTTTCATTGAGACGTGAAAGTTCTTGTATAACAAGGCTATTTATATCTTGTATCTCAGGAGAAATTCAACTCTCTTTTTTCTTTCAGAGAGTTTTTTGATCTTCTTCTTGGTAAAATTGTACAATCTCATCGAGGGAAAAATCTATATTGAAATCATAATTATTAACAAGTTCCAAAAACTTTGAATTATCTTGAAATGTCAGTCCATACAAACGGGATAGGCTTTTATAAAGTTCTTTATTAAACTTTATCCCCATCGCTTTATTGAATGTATCTTCACTTCCAGTACTTCCAGGTCTGACTCCTTCATAAAATAATACAAATCACTCTTTTTTCGCTTTTTGTATTTCATTTTTTACTTGTTCATAAAAAGAAGGGCTTCCTATATGAATCATAGATTGAAACCTCACTTCTTTTTCTCCATTTGAAAGAATATAGAGAGGCATCTGGGCTTTCCCTATCTCGTTTTGGTAATAAGAGAATCACCCTAAAATAATGAAAAGCAAAAGAAGAATATTTCCTACTTTTTCTAAAAATAAGAGAATATATAACTTATATGGTAATTTTTCTTTTTTTCTTAATTTTTTCCAAATCACATAGAAAAGAAATGTAATAATCGAATACATAAGTACACTCAGTATACTTTGAAGAAAAGCAGTAAATCCTGATATATATGCGATTCAAACGAGAAATACTGATAAAGAAAATAAAGAAAAAATAGTCTTTTTACTCATAGAAACAAAAAATTAGACGAAATATGTTTGAATTTTGTAAAATGTACTTATAATTACGCAAAAGTAAATTATAACCTTTCTTCTTTATGAGTATTTTTCGATATATCTTTGCTGGTTTGTTATGAACTCTGAGCCTCTTTTTTTCTTTTTCTACACAAGCTGGTTTTTTTGATACGGATACAACAGGAGTCCATTATTGTCAATGATGAGAATGTAGCTTTGAAAGATGAGTAAATCTTCTCAAAACCGGGATTAATGATATAGAAACAGGGAGAAAATTTTCTGTATATATACAAGATGTTGTTATTTATCTCCTCACTTTTGTCACTATCGTGTGAGTTATCTATATCATCTATGCTGGATTTCAACTCATGACATGAGGAGGAAACGAAGAAAAACTGAAAAAAACAAAAAATATTATTATTTACGTTATCATTGGTATCATCCTGATGTGGCTTGCATATCCAATTATGAAATGGATAATACGATTATTAAATCTTGCATAAACTATACATTCTATTTTTAAAAAGTCTATCAGAAATCTGGTAGACTTTTTTGTATGATTTTGCATCCACACTTTTATTATGATATGATTTTAGGGATTGAAATTTTCCATTTCAACTATTTTATAACTTATTTTTCAATTATGGCAGTAGAAACTTCCTACTACACGCAAAAGAAAGACCGCTTATTTTTTATAAATATTGTGATTCTTGTGATCGTTTGTATTATCACCGTCTGACTTTTTTGAGTAAACTGGTATATAGAGTGAGTAAATACAACTCTTTCTAACAAGATAGCAGATACAGAGACATCTATAAAAGCTCTGAAAAACGATAAAAAGATTCAAATCTTTGATCTCGTAGAGGCAAATAAAATGGTTCTCAAAAACTTAAAAGCAAAATCTCAAGTCACTACTTTTATTAAACATTTAAAAGCTGTCAGCTATACATACGATATGATTCTCCAAAAGTTTGACTATTCAAACGGAGTTGTAACGACAAAAGCCGTATTTAACAATGATGAAAAGTGACTTCCTTATGTAAAACTTGCGAGGTTTATCAGTGAATATCGTACAAAACAGGAAAATATTATGAATCTTCTTTTTGTAAATTCTGTGACTGGGCAAGACCAAATCGAAATTACTGCTCAATTTAAACTAAAATAATTATATTTTTCACTAACACTTGATTTTATGAACAATAATTCTAAATTTATATCCCTTATCATCGGATTTATCTCAATCTTTATTATCGTGTTTTTTACGATTACTTTTTGAACAGGACTTCAAAAAAGTCTCGACCAAAAAGCAACTCTTGAGAGTCAACTGAAAACAAAAGAGCAAGAAAAAGCAAAACTTGAAAGTATAAAAAAAGAAGTTGAGAGCGGAAAAAATAAAGATATTGAAAAGTATATTTTCCAGTTTAAAGAAGATGAACTCATTCAATATATCTATGACTTTGCTCAAGAAAATCAATCCTATATGAGTATTAGACAAGTAACTTTTGAAGAAGGAAAACAAAACGAATATGGCTTTAAAGAAGGTCGTATCCAAATTGATATGAGAGTGGGTGGTGAATCTACTATGATGAGTTTTCTTGATTTTCTTACTTCTGACCAATCAAAATATAGTTTCTTTATTGATTCTTTTAGTTACCCAAACGATGGGCTTGCCGGAAGTTACAATGTTTCTATTCCTCTCAAAGTTTTCTATAAATAATCCTGTATTTTACCTCCAAATATTCTAATTCTTATGACTGATACAAATCTCCAAGATATTTCTCCGAACTGAGTAAATCCTTCTGAACTTTGAACTCCTCAAGAAACAGAGGATAAAAAACAAGCGAAGCAAGAATTCTTTTTCTTTTCAAAAGTAACAACAATAGAAAAATATAATTTCTATGAATATCTCTGAGTACTTATTGACTGAGGAGTAAATATCTCTGAATCGATTCTTTCGACTGGGCAAAAAATACGAAATCCTTTTTTCAAACAAAAGATTGAGGAGCTTTCTATGTTTGTTGAAAGCGGAGATCCTCTTTCAAAATCTATGAAAAAAATTCCTCAAGTTTTTGATAGTGGTGAAGTTGCTATCATAGAAGCATGAGAACAAACCTGAACGCTCACGACTTCTCTTTTTAAACTGAGTGAAGAACTCAAAAAAAATTATGCTCTTACCCAAAAAGTAAAGTGAGCTCTCACCTATCCTGCTATTATTTTTGTTTTTCTTATTCTGTCTGTTATCATCGTTTTGACCTATGTTATACCTGCGATAAAACCTCTTTTTGAGACCGCTCAAGTAGAACTTCCTCTTGCGACACAAGCTCTTGTTGCGACTTCTGATTTTATCAGATCAAAATTTCTCTATCTGATTGTTCTTTTTATTGGACTCTTTATCGTTTTCACCGGGTGGAAAAATACTGAAAAAGGTCGTGCCGCTCTTGATGATTTTTATCTGCATTTTTTTCTTATTTGACCTGTCTATAGAAACTATATTGTTTCGATTATATCTTCAAATCTTGGAACTCTTATTGGTTCTGGAGTCAATGTCATCAAAGCTCTTACTCTTGTATGAAGGGTTTCAAAAAATCTTGTGTACGAGTCTCTTTTTACTGCTGTTATCGATAAAGTATCTAAAGGATACCGTATAACCGATGCAATGAAAGAAATCGACCCAAACGGGTACTATTTCCCTCATGATTTTATCCAAATGCTCGCTGTATGAGAAAAAACAGCAACTCTTGAAAAAGTTTGTGGGAAAGTCAATGATCAATATACAAGAGAAGTTGATTATTCTCTTGCAAATCTCACAAAATGGATTGAACCGATTGCGATTCTCATCGCTTGAGCGTTTGTTCTCTGGTTTGCATTTGCAATCTTTGGAGCCATTTTAAAGGTTACACAAACGGTAAGTTAATAACTCTATGAACTCAAAAAATAAATGATTTACTCTGATAGAAATGATGACAGTTATCACGATTATGTGATTTCTGGTTATGACTGTTGCTATTCCTTATATGTTTTACCAAAATAAAGCAAAGGTAAAAGTCACTCAAAAAGAACTTTCACAAATACTCTATGAAGGAAGAAATATGGCAACCAATGGATTTTCTTCAGGAAATACCAATCAATCTATATGACTTTTTTTTGATACTGAAAATAATAAATGAAAAATAACATTTCTCTCTTTTCCATACGCTGCCACTGGAAGTGATATCCGATTTGATAATCCAAGCGCTCAGGTTATCAAGAATCGTGAATTGGAACCATGAATGCAAATTGATAGTATCGGGGGCAAGAAAAAAGTACTTTTTTTCTTTAGTGCCGTGTATGGAGAATGACATTATTATAGCTGGAATAGTTCAAATATACGAGAAGATATAACCAGTGATGAAATCCCGTTTATATTTTCTTATAAATGATCTTGAACAGGCTCCCTTCAGTCAACTATCACCTATTTTACAAAAACAAATATTGTTGATTATTAGCAATGTAAAAAAAAAAGAACTTTTATAAGCTCTTTTTTTATTACCCCCAACACTATTTTTTCCCACTTTCGTTTATTTCTCTTTTCCTTTACAAAAAGAGAAATATTTTTATGATGGGAATATATCTGATTTACTGACCCTATGGCTAAAGAGACCTCTACAAAATTCGGGATTTTTCAAAAACAAGAAGTTCGAGGAAGAAAAAATTTTTCGAAATGAGCTTACTGATTGGTAAGTGATTGAGAAACAAGTTTTTCTGACGAGGAAATTCGTAGTTTTTCAGAAATCCCTAAAAATACTCATTGATTTTCGATTATAGAAATACTGGTTTGAATCCTTATTTTTTCACTTTGACTCGTTGCGATTTATGCCCTTATTTCTTCAAGCCTTCGTCTCAATGACTACAATAAAAACTCTATTATTGGCTCAAATCTTGCAAGAGAACAACTTGAACTTGTGAAAAATATTCGTGATACGAATTATAAAACAATTCACAAATGGAATCAAATAAATCCTCTTTGAGATTATAATTTGCCTTCTAATTTTTTTCAGACTTGAGCGTATTATACAATAGAAAATGACTTTCGCCCACTTGCCTCCTTTCCGATTAAAGTAGAAAAAATATCTGATTTTTGAGAGGGAGCTTCTCTTTTAAAAACAAAGATGCAAGCATATAAGCTCTGTATTGATCCTTCAGGAATCTATACGTATGATTGTTCTCCTGACAATAAAAGTTCTTCTTTTTATCGATTTATAAAAATTGATGAGGTAAAATTTATGTCATGAGGAACCGTATATACTCAAAAAGATGCCTATAGAGTGACATCGAAGGTTATTTGGTATATGCAAGGATATAATGAAACACAACTTGATACTATCATCGCTGATTGGAAACGTCTCTAAATTTCTTTATACATTATGAAAAAAAACACTGCCTTTACTCTCGTCGAAGTGATCGTTGCTATCACAATTCTCTCAATCATTATGATTTCTGTTTTGGTTGTATTTATCTCTGGATCAGATGTATCTGCCAAGATTGATATTCAAAGAGGAATGCAAGAAAATATCAAAAATATCGTTGAAACGATTGCTGAAGACGTCAGAAAAAATGGACTCAATATATGTTCTTCTCCTACGGAAAGCAATTGCCTCAATTTTGCCTCATCAACTGGTTCGTATCTAGAGACAGAAATTCTCTATACATGAAGTGCGTCTTATTACCTTGCCACAAAAACAGTTTCTTGAACATGGATACGAGTTTGAGACCAAAGTATTTGCCGTGATCCACAGTTTCAATGTTTTCTTATGCAAGATATGGTCAATCCTCTTTCAAATGGGCAGGTGACTTTTTGAAATCTAAAGTTTCGAGTTACTGGATGAGATATACCAAAAGTTACTCTCAGTCTCACTCTCTATCCAGCTTTTAAAAAATGAGTAAAAGCTGATATGATTAAAAACAGTCGTATGATTTTCCAAACAACTATCAGCGAACGACTTATAAAAAATGATATATAAACAAAGTTACCGCGGATAAGAGTAAAAAAGATGAAAAGAGAATACTTATTTGGTGACATAATTTACTATTCTAGATATTACTTCTCTCCTTCTTTTGAAAGATACATAGGTAGCATATATTTTAATAAAATACTATGAAAAGAAACACTTCCTGATATTCAATACTGGTTGCTATATTTATCATTTGATTTCTTTTAGTACTCACTGCCTGAGTTTTTCGTCTTGTTCTCAACGAACTCCAAGATAATAGAGGAAGAAGTGATTACATCAAAGCTCAGTATGCTGCAGAGGCATGAATAGAACTTGCTCTTTTAAAAATAAAAGAATATGGATACGGAGTTATTGACGAAATCCCTCTTGATATAAATGATAGAGCTATTGCTCTCACTTTCAATCCACTTGATAAAAGTAAATACAGAGGAAATAAAGAAGCACTTATGGGTCTTTTTATTGATACGAAAACGATAAGTTATACGGGGGTCCTTGAGCCTGGAACCCATAGTATCATCCCACTTTTTTTTGTTGATGCGAATGGGATTCAACACGACGCGACCAAGATAAATCTTAAAAAAGATTCTATTAATCCTGTATGGAATATAGTTGGAAATCAATATGGACTCTCTTGAGAATGAGAGTTTACACCAAGTAGTATGGGAAATTATAAATTTGTAAATGCGAATGGATTTAGTTTTGATAAAAAGTCAGTACAAAGTTTCTTAGAAAACTCAACGAGTAACTATCTTATCTTGTTTAATCCAGACCCAAATTCAAATATAGTTTATAATATCACCTGAGAGAACGATAATTTTTTCTCTCGCCCTATCGGAGAAATTTATGCATCTGGCAAAGTTGGCTCATACAAGCAAAATATCAAGGTTACTCTTGATAATACTGCTTTCTTGAACATTTTAAAATATTCATTATTCAGTAATTAAAAATGTACCTTTTCCCTTTGCTTTCATAAAAAAGTATAAAAA
>CAYUZH010000038.1:0-11296 GCA_964449635.1 uncultured Candidatus Peribacteria bacterium
AATACAGGAAATATTTGAATTGCACAAACTCCAACAACGGATAAACTTGCAGTGACTGGAAATATAGCAGCAACAGGAGATATTAAAGCAGCGAGATTATGTAATGCAGCTGGAGCAAGTTGTGTAACGCTACCAATTACAGCTGGAAATATAGATGGAGCATGAAGTGCTAATAAAGTAGCTCGTTTTTCAGACGCTGATACACTCAGTACTTGAGTTATCACAGACAATGGTACATATGTATGAGTTTGACCACTTGCAACTTCTCCATGAGCAATGTTAAACGTAGTCACTCCTGATTCAGGACCTTGGGCATTTAGTGTAAGAAATAATACTTATTCTGCTTCTGAAGTATGAGCATTTAGAATATATCAAGATAATGGAGGAACGACACATTTATACAACAATAACAATGATGCAATTCTTTTTAATCCAAATGGAAATGTTTGAATAGGAATAGGAGCTTCCCACAAACTTGATGTGAATGGAAATGCAAGAGTAAACAATACACTCTACTTTGTAAACAATACTCAAAGACTTACTTGAGATGCAAGTTCAGCTTTGTATTACTATGCTAACCATTCAACCGTAACACAGATGATTTTTAAAGATGCAGAATGAACCGATTACGGAAGACTTTATGGAGACGGTAATGGAGTAAACTTCTGACTTTTAGATAATGTTTGAGGATGGAGAGTAAGAGTATGGAATGGTGGGACAGAATTGTATGGAACAAGTTATGCAGGTGATTTTCGTCCAACTATAATCTATGATAGAGATGATGCCAACTACTACGTAGATCCAAATGGAACAAGTAAACTAAACGTAGTAAATATGAATACCTTGGGCCTTGCAGGAGTGAGAACAAATGCCTGAGTAAGCTTTGGAGCAGGAAATAATGGATATAGTTTTAATAGTCCATGAGATACAGACTGAGGAATGTTTTCTCCTTCAGATGGGACGCTTGTGTTTGCGACAAATAATGTTGAAAGAGCAAGAATAGACTCAAGTTGAAATGTGGGGATTTGAGCTGTTCCATGAGTTGCTAAACTTCAGGTTACAAGTGGTTGATGGCCAACAGTTGCTGCTACAAATCCAACTGGTTGGGCAACTCTAGCAATGAAATGAAATCAAAATCAATCTCTAGTTATGCATTATGGATGAGATACAACGAATGAAATTCGTTTTTGAAGATATGCTGCTGATACTACGACTTGGCAATCAAATCCAGTTCGTTTTGATATGGATGCTCCTTGAGATTCATTGTACCTAGATGGTTCATGAAATCTTGGACTTTGAGGAATTTCCCCAGCATACAAACTTGATGTAAATGGAGATGAGTATGTAAGAGGATGGAGTCGAATAACAAACGGTCTCTATAGTCAAACATATGGAACTTATTTTGAACCTATTAGTGCAGGATATTGGAAGATGAGAAGTGCAAATGGTCAACAGTACAGAAATAATTCTGATGCTGTTATGTGATATGTATATCATGACTCTACAAGTAGTTTTTGACTCCTTTCTCAGGATGGAAACCGGAATTATCGTGCCTTTAACGGAGGAAATGAACTTTATGGAACAACTTATGCGAACGATTTCCGTCCATATATAATCTACGATCGTAATGATACGGCTTACTATGTCGATCCAAATGGTAATTCAAATATGTGGAATGTATATCGCCAAAGAGGGTTCTGAGCAGTTGAATATGATATCAATGATACAAATTACTATGTAGATCCAAACTGAACGAGCAGATTCAACTATGCTTATAGAACATATGGATTTAACTGAGCAGAGTATGATGTCAATGATACGGCTTACTATGTCGATCCAAATGGGGGAACAGTACTAAATTATGGAGAAATAAGAAATGCAACAACCCCTCAAATAGGTCTTCACAAACCGTGAGTATACGCAACTTTTATCTGATTGAATACTTCAAATAGAGTTTCTTTCTGATGATGGTCAGCTGGTGCAAATGCAGCGACTTTAGAATTTGCAAATATGTATGATGGAAATGATACAAGTTATTATGTAGATCCTAATTCAACTAGTCGTCTAAACACGGTTTATAATGTTTGAAATACATTTCTTTGTAACGGAAATGTAACATGATGTTATACGCGTTTTAGTGATGATTGATACATTCAAGATAATAATGATGGTCTTCTTAGATTTTATGGAAACTATTCCTTTCAATGAAATATGTATCTTTATGGTACAGAGTATGATTGAAGTTCTAGAGCAATAAGAGATTCTGGAGGTGGTTGGATTCGTACATATGGGGCCACTGGTTGGTACAATGGTGATTATGGATGATGATGGTATATGGCTGATACCACGCGGTTAAGATCATATGGAAATAAAAATATATATACAGCAGGAATCGTTAGAGCCGATGGTTGAGTTACAACTACTTGTGTTGGTGCCTGTGGAGGGTAAAAGTCAGAGGTAAATTAATAATTATTTTAAATAATATGAAAAAAATATTTCCAAGGGTTACAAAAAATTTTAAAAAGTATAGGTTCGTATATTTATTCACAGGTTTTATAGCGTCATCTCTTTTTTTTACAACCACCTATTGAGTAACTTGTTGGCCAACATGGGACGGAACGCGGAATGTAGAAGGAACCTGTGATTTTCCAGTAGGGTATAGAATCTATGGAGACATAAATGTCGGAGCAAGTACCGTAAATGTAACGAATGGAACGATGTGAGTAAACCTTGCTACCAATAAAATAACGTTTACAACAGGAAAGGTGATGTTTACAAATGGGAAGGCAGATGGAACAGTTGCAACAAGATATACGAGATCTCATACATATAGAAATCCAGGTCCTTTTACAAACTGTACAGCAGGAGTAGTTATGCGTCCCGATATGTGATGACCAGTAGCATATGGTACGAGGTATAACGGAGTGGCAGGTGACGGTACAATGTACTGTGCGAAATAAATTCTCTTTGTAAAGAGGGAAATACTTGAAAAAAAGAGAAGCTCACTATAATAACTTACATCACGTAAGTTATTTATTTTTTTATTTTTTAGTTATGACTGAAAAGAAAGTGAATGTTTGGGATTTTGTAAAAACAAACAAAGGTTCTATCATCCTTACATTATATATTCTTGGTTCTTTTGTTTATATAGCTCTTAGTTTTTATAGAAACGTTCTTGTTTCTTATGCAAATAATGCATTTCTTCAAGGACAACAACAAACTATTATGACACTTGCTGGTGAAATCCAAAAAGCACAATGTCAACCTCTTAGTTTAAATCTTGGACAACAAGGAACACTTGAAATTCTTGATGCAAAATGTGCAAAAGCTCCTGCTCAAGCTGATGCAGCAAAAAAGTAATTTCAAAATAAATAAAAAAGAACGACATATGTCGTTCTTTTTTATTTTGTGCAATTTTGGAATCTTAGTTATTTGGCACTTTTCTTATAAGACGTCGAATACTTGCTTTTATAATTTGGTTTTGGGTAGTTATACTCGTATCATCTCTCTCGAGCCAAAATATACGTGCATATGTTTCTCAAGTGAAAGTTGCTAGGTTCGGTATGTAGTTTCCAAGTTCATCTATATATTTATATTGGCTATTTATAGCTCATGTATAAATAGTAAAATATTTTGTCGTAGGATTTTTATAAATATAAAATGTTTCATTTTCCTCAATATTTGAAGTATCGAGTCTTTTTGTAATATTTTGTATATTATCTTTGAGAAGGTTGAGTCGTGTCGTTTTTTCAAAAATATCAATTAAACTTGTACTATAAAGGATAACATTTAAGATTCAAAGAATCGCTATCGCGAGAATAGAAACTCAAATGATTATTCATACAAGGGATTCTCATATACTGGTATTTCTCATTTTGAAAATTTACAATACTATATATACTAGGGGTATTATACACTTACTTAAGAGTTTGTGAAATTTTTAGCTAAAAAGTGATTTACGTTTACAGAACTTATAGTAGCTATTACGATTTCTACTATTCTTCTAATATTTATTTTTAAATTTGTAGCAGATACAGTAAATATACTTTCTGAAACAACCAGAAAATCAAGAATACTCGTGTCTTTTTATGAATTTGTCGTACGTTTTGATAATTATCGAAATAATTTTCCAGTGGCGACTATTATCAAAGACTTTTCACAAGGATATGGGTATGATGTTGTTTTACTGAAAACGTTTGATAATAGAGTATGAGTTCTTTTTTGAGTGGTAAATAAAAGTAGTATGATGCTTGATGGTACTTGAAGTTATAATCAATTCTGACCTAAAATTGTTTGATTCCGAGAGTTAACACAATCAGATATTACTGCTATTACTTCAAATCCAGATACAGTATATACATATAACTTCTTTGAAGATAAAGTTTTCCCTCCTCTTATTATGAGAAATTTTCAAGCTGATTTATATAACTCAGGAGCCATTGTTGATATGAATGTATGAGTCGTACTCTCTGAGTTTAGTTGACTTGAATGGACAACTTGGTCACAAGTACCTATTGCTGATATTTACAAAGTAAATCTTAATTTCTAGGCTTTTTATGGAAAAATTAAATAGGCAAGGAAGCGTACTGATGTATACACTGTTTTTGATTTCTATTGCTATGATTATGGCTTTAGTAATACTAAACCTTTCAATCGAAATTTTCAATAATAATGAGTATCAAAATATAGTAAGAAAGCTTTCAAATAATATTGTTTATAAAGCAGACCTTGCTTTCAAGTACAATAAACTTCTTAATTCAAATGGAAGTTGATTTTTGGATACTACCTCTTGTCCAACGAGTATATCAATGAGTGGAAGTATTTCTTCTGGAGTAGTTGCATCGACAGTTGGGTATAGTTCTTGAAGATTAATTTGTAGTGGAACGTACTCAGGGACATGATTTCAAATACTTTGGAATAATGATTACTCAGCTTTTTCGTGAGCGTATTTCCGAGGAACTTCCATTGTTTTTGCAACAGGAGCAACAGCCAGTGGAACCTTTACTGACATAGATAATACAAGAATGAGTTTTACTACGACATGACTTGGCTGAATCGATAATATAGATGATAATTTGAATAGTGATAATTATAAAGTAACTTCAACAGGAGCCGTTTATTATCCAAACTGAGGGGAAGATGACGATGTTCTTGCAAGAAAAACTATTTATTTTTACTTGCCTCCCGGGGGAGGGTATACAAATATACTCTGGGCAAACACAAAGTATAATGATTTCATAAAAAACAATGCAAATAATACTGATACACTGAATAAAGTCATCTGACAGGTTTGAAGTGGGCATATTTTTCTTGATGTCGATAAGAATTTTTCTTTAAAAGTCGTAAAATTTAACAAAACAAAATACAACACCTATAAAGAATTAGAACCCATAGAAGTTTTTAAAAGTCCACAAATGTTTGGGCGCCTTTGATATATCCAAAACAATGGGACAGTATCAACCGGTTGAATTGATACAAAAACATGACAGGAGATGATTTTTGATTTTATAAATAATGATTATGCTATTTTTTTATCAAATTATTCTACATGAACACTCTTTTTTAATCTTAAATGATTTTCTACGACAGGGAGTGGTATATATGTAAGCCCAATAAATGATAGTGATGTGGTCATATTTAAGTACTTATGAAATGATATGATTATGGATAGTGAAGGGAGATATTTATCAAACCAATTTGAGGTTATAAACCTAAAATAATCGACGAGAAAGTTGACTTTTATCAGAATATTATACAATACTTACAATTTTAATTCTCTTTACTCTACATATAGTTCAAATGGAACCTTCGACGATACTCTTTTTTATTGTTCTTCTCAGTCTCTCATCTTTTTTTTCATCAACAGAAATTGCGTTGATGAGTATACCATCACATAAAATAGAATCTCTTATTCGTGCAGGCAAGTGGGGAGCAAAACAACTTCAGTATATTAAAAAAAATACAGATAGGCTTCTTGTAACTATCCTTATTTGGAATAATCTTATCAATACTCTTATAGCTTCTGTAGCAACTCAAATAGCTATTAATCTTGCAAAAACTTCTGGATTTCCAGAAGCAACCGTTATCTGAATATCTACTGGTATTATCACTTTTGTACTCATCACATTTTGAGAAATTATTCCAAAAAGTTTTGGTTCTAAAAATGCTGAATTTTTTGCAACGGCGAGTGCTCCAATATATAAAATACTGATTCCTTTCTTGTATCCCGTAGCACTCTTTTTTGAGTTTATAATCAAACTTTTTACTGGAAAAGCGAGAAGTTATAGTATGTCAGATGAAGAACTTGAAAGTTTTATTGATATGGGGAAAGATGCTGGGACGATTGATGATGCAGAGCATGAGAAGCTTATTTGAGTTTTAGAGCTTGATAACCTTACAGCAGAGGATATTATGACTCCTCGAGTTGATATTGCTGCTCTTGATGAAGACGAGACAGTGGATGAAGCGATTCAATTCTATTTGAAAAACACGCATAGTAGAATTCCCGTATATAAAGATACGATAGATAAAATTTATAGTTTTGTGACGATTCGTGATTTACTCATAGAAAAAGAAAAATGAGGGGGAACTAAAAAACTCTCGAGTCTGCATCTTCATAAATCTCTCAAGATTCCTCTTAATCAGCCCCTTGATAGACTCTTAGAAATATTGCAAAAAAACAATAAGCATATGGCGATTGTTATCGATGAGTACGGTTGAGTAGCGGGGCTTATCACTTTGGAAGATATCATAGAGGAGGTATTTGGAGAGATTCGTGATGAGACAGATAAAGAATCAGATGAGATAAAAGAAATATCAGAAGGGTTTCTCTCAATAGATGCGACGATTATGATAGATGAGGTACTTGAAGAATTTGACTTAGAACTCTATCATATAGGACTTGATGTAAAAGAATTCTCTTCTGAAACGGTAAGTTATATCCTTACCGATAAACTTGAAAGGTTTCCTCATACATGAGAAGTGATAAATTTTCCTGTTGTTGTGCGAGATGAACGCTCTAAAGAAAGTGAAAGTATTGATTTTAAAATTCTTGATATACTTGAAGGAAAAATAGGAAGAATTGAAGTGAAAATGAATAAAAAAGAATCATAAAAAAGACCCGAATCACCCCGGGTCTTTTTTATGAAAATATTTTTTCTCGAATCTCAAGACGTATGTCTTTGTCATGAAATTTTAAAATATCATCTCAGATAACGACTCAATATGGTTTTCAAAGCATTTCAAAGTGTCGCATAGTTTTTGGAAGTAATATACTTTTTACCGTTCTTTCAAAGAAATCTCATATCTTTGAATTTTTTGAAATATTTTGCTTTGAGACAGTAATATATTTTTTATTGTCTTCAATAATATCAGAATATTCGTCGATGTTTATCCATGATTTATTAGCTTGTAAAAAACGATAATAGGTATTGTTTTTATCTACAATAGGTTTCATATATAGAACCCAAAAGTAGAGATAAATATCATTTTTAATAGCAAACGTCGAAAAATCGAGTGCTTCTTCGGTAATAAAAAAGGAGAGACAAAACCTATCTTTATGATGGTGAGCCGTTTTTCTTTGCCCGATAAGTGCAAAAAAGAGAGTAGTGACGATTCGTGTTATCCAGAGTCTGCTCTTTTTTGTGATGATAAAAAGATCAATATCAGAATCTTTATGAGCGGTATTCATTGCAACGGAGTTTCAGACTCATACAAAGAGTATTCATGGAATCCAAGAAAGCAGTTTTGCGTATTTTTTTGTTTTCTCAATAAGAAAGATTTCACGTTCTTCGGGAGTTTCCTTCATATGAAAGAAGTCTTTCAGTTTCTGGAGTTGTTCTTCATTAAACCCTTTCATAAGCCAAATAATAACTTTTAAAAAAGTATTATACGAATAAAATGTGAAAAATATAAAAAAAGAAGAGAAAATATTTGACAATTATTTTATTAATGGTGTATAATAACTTCGTGTTTTACTTTTTAACTAAAAAAATATGACAAAAACAAAAACACAATATACATGAGAAGGGATGACAGCTGAAAAATCAGGAGGTCTCTTCATCGCAAATGTAGCAGGTATAGGATTTTTTCTTGCAGCTGCTGCTACTGTTTCAATTGTTTTCGTTCCTATGTATATGGGGTACTCAGTAAGTTCTGGACTCCAAGTATATAAAAGAGGTTTTAAAGGAATTATGCATGATATTCACGCATTCTTAAATGATGTTCATGTAAAACTTAATACACCAGTGAAACTTTAATCTCTTATATATAAAAACATGGTAAGAATATCTAGGAAGGTAATTACTGCTACAAAAGATGGATTAAATTCAGTAGAATCAGGAGGACTTTTCCTCGTAAATATGATCGGGCTTTGATTCTTCTTTACAGCAGCAAGTGCTTCGGCTCCGTTTTTCTTCTTATATCTCGCATACGTACTCAATACATGAGCACAAGTGTATGATAGAGGTCTTGGAGGAACAATGAGAGATGTAAAAGCATTCTTTCATAAAGTACTTCCTATATAACATCTTCGTTTATAAAAATTCCATCAGGTTTCTGGTGGATTTTTTTTGACTTTTAAAAATTCTTTCTATACTATTGATACCAAGTATCAATAAATATAATTTCTTTTGTATGAAAATACCAGGAATGAGATGGACAGGCGAGAGGCAAGAGATTCTTGATTTTATCAAATCGCAGCACCTTGTTTCGGCTCAAATATTGGAGACTCGTTTTCCTCACATAGGGAGAGCAAGTATCTTTCGAACTCTGAAAACCTTTTGTGAAATAGGGATTCTTCGTCGAGTCAATTTTTGAAAAGGCTACGACGAATATGAATCGGTTGACAATACTCATTCACATCATGAGCATATGCGTTGTACAAAGTGTGAAAAAGTGATTAGTTTTGATTCACAGTTTATCTGTAAACTTCTTGGTGGTGTTGCTAAAAATTATGGATTTCAAATGAAAGAACATTCGATAAATCTCCTTTGAGTTTGTCGAGAGTGTTCTTAATATCTTACTTTTTTATCTTTCTTTTATGAAAAAAATACTTGTAACCCTTTTTCTCCTTTTACTCACAACTTCTTGTAGTCAAAAACAAGAACCAGTATCTCAAACAGAGACAAATACTGGAACTATACAAGAAGCAGTAAAACAAAAAATATTTACATCATTTTACCCACTCTACTTCCTCACAAAAGGACTTGTCGGAGATAGCTACGATGTTGAAAATCTTGTTCCGACTGGGGGAGAGTGACACGAATACGAACCAAGTTTGAAACAAATCCAAGATATGATGCAGGCTCACTTTGTCGTCATGAATGGACTTGGAATGGAGCACTATGAAGAGAAACTTTCAGGAGAACTCGAAAAAAATAAGGTTGGTTTTGTTCATCTCTCTGAAAAACTTACGGATGTGATAACAACAGAAGAACACGAAGAGGAACATCATGAAGATGAGCATGGTCACGGATCTGTAGATCCACATACATGGCTGTCTCCAAAAATGATGGTCGAGCTTGCAAGCCTTCTCTCTACAGAATTGAAAGTAAACGAAACAGCAGGAGCGAAAATTTTTATAGGAGAACTTAAAGCACTCGATACAAAATTTGCAGATACTCTCAAACTTTGTAAGAGAAAAGAACTGGTGACTTCACACGAAGCATTTGCCTACCTCGCTCGTGATTATGGACTCGTGCAAGTAGCCGTTGCGGGGATAGAACCAGATATGGAACCATCAGCAGCTGATATCGCTCGTGTAATCGAAGTTATCAAAGATAAAAAAGTAACGACTATTTTTACAGAACCACTTGTATCTGCAAAATTTAGTGATACTATATCTCGTGAAACAGGCGTGAAAAATGCCGAACTTCACCCACTCGAGACACTGACTCCTGACGAAGAGACTGCAGGTGAGACCTATATCAGTATCATGGAAAAAAACTTAGCGAAAATAGCCGAAGGCCTTGATTGTAAATAATATGAATATCCTCGAACTCAAAAACATATCTTTTGCCTATCAAAAAGAGAAACCTCTTTTTTCAAAAATCTCTACTTCTTTGCAGAAGGGAGATTTTGTGGCGATTTTTTGAGAAAATGGAAAAGGAAAAACGACGCTTATAAAGATGATTTTGGGTATCCTCAAAGCAGATTCTGGGACGATACGCTGGAAAGATGAAAAAGGGAAGGAGAGGGAAAAATGTCCTTATACGATTGAGTATATCTCTCAAAAAGCAAATGCTATTGATTCTATTATACCGATGACAGTAGAGGAGGTGATGTGACTCGCACATTCTCCAAAAAGCCATAAACTGATAGGAAAAGATTGTTCTTATGAGACACTGGATTCTGCTCTTACTCATGTGGGAATGCTTGCTTATAAAAAGCATCTGTTTCGTGATCTCTCGGGAGGACAACAACAAAGAGTGCTTATTGCCAAAGCACTTCTCTCCAATCCTCAAGTGATCATCCTCGATGAACCAACGGCTGGAATTGATTTGATTGCTCAAAAACATCTCTACACACTTCTTCATCATCTTAACTCTCATCACAAGATTACAATTCTCCTCATTTCGCACGATACGCAGTTTCTCGATGATACCAAGATAAAGATATGGTACGTAGGACAGATGGATTGTGAAGAGTGTCACAATGAAAAAATACACCTTTTTCAGATAAAAAAAATGTTTCCCAAAAATAGTGTTGAGTATTTGTATTAAAAAAAATCAAAAATATGCCAAGCTTTTTAGAGTATGATTTTATGCAGTATGCACTGATTTCATGAATCCTTATCTCTCTTATCTGTCCGATTTTAGGGATATTTCTCATCGTGCGTAGGTATACCCTTATCTCTGATACGCTGGCTCATAGTTCGCTTACTTGAGTGATTATCGGGCTTATCAGTGGCTATAATCCTCTGATTACGACGCTTCTCTATAGTATGACATCTGCTTTTTTTATAGAAAAGTTTCGTCTCACGAAAAAACTCTCAGGCGATATGGTACTCGCTCTTTTTCTCGCTCTCAATATGGCTTTTGTTGCTATTGCTCTGAGTCTCAATAGTCGTGTGATGCTCAGTATCGGGAGCTATCTGTTTTGAAGTATTAGTCTCGTGAGGTCTGAAGATATCTTTATACTGTGAGGAGTTTTTATGATAGTGATAGCGAGTTTTTTTCTCCAGAGGAAAAATTTGATGATGACAACCTATGATGAAGAATCGGCTCGTGTCAGCGGGATTCCGACAGGGAGAGTCAATATGCTTTTTATGCTGATTGTTGGGATGACGATAGCGGTA
>CAYUZH010000039.1:0-11172 GCA_964449635.1 uncultured Candidatus Peribacteria bacterium
GAATTGTATAAGTATTTGAATTTTAGTCAAACTTTTTTTGACAAAAAAATGTGAAAAAGAAGAAGGTCTGAGTTATGACGTTTTTATATTATATTTCTTGGGTTAAATATTTAAGAACTGCAACGTTTTGCATTGGGGTTCCGGTACTTCGAATAAGGAGGTACTTTCTTTGTAGCGAGAAACTTTTTTTATTTAATATATCTTTGAAACTTAAAATATTTTCTTGTGAAAGATATCATTTTTCTAATGCTCTTCCTAAGTCTTTCATATTTGAAATATTTTCTTGCCAATCAATAATAACATTTGCTTCTTTATAAATATCATCACTATATTCAGCATAATCTGTTGAACTAATATGTGATGCTACTAAGAATAGGAGTTGAAGTATTTGTGTATAACCCTATAAAATCATAATCATTATATATTGGCACTTCTTTATAAGTAAGTTGAAACAATTCTTTTTGAAAATTTTCTTCAAATTCTTTTTTTCTTCATGAAAAGCTTGTATAAAAAATCTCTGTGATATTTGGATTTAAAACAATAAGAGCTTTTACTGCATTTTTAGCAAGCTTTCAACTTCCAACAATAAGAATCTTTTTTTTCGTAAGGTCTATTTCGAGTGTATGAATAATAAGAGGTGTAAGAAGCCCTGTTCTTATTCAAGTATATTCTTTAAAATCTCCATTATAGATAATTTTTCCATCCTTATATATATTTGCCGAATATGCTTCTGTTTTTCAAAGTGCATCATAGGGACTTATACACCCAAGAATTTTCCATCTTCTGAGGTAATATCTGTTATTACTTTTTTCATCTGAAAATTTTTTTCATCAAGAAATACTTGTTTTGTAACTTCTCAAAGTTTATTTAAGTCCATCCTTAGAATATAGTTATATATAAAAAATACTAAAAGAAATCTTTTAGTATTTTAAAGAGTGAATTACACATCTAAATTTTTTACTGTTTTTGCTCTGCTTTGAATAAAACGTTTTCTTGGAGCCACTTCATCACCCATAAGAATTTTAAACATCTCGTCTGCTTTTTGAGCATCATTTACGGTTACACGGTACATTTTACGAACACTTGGATCCATCGTTGTCTCCCAAAGTTGTTCTGGATTCATTTCCCCAAGACCTTTATAACGTTGAATATTATCTCAAACAATGTTTTCTGTATCAATAATATGTTGTTTTTCATCATCACTATATACGTACCATGCTTGTTTTCCTTTCGCAAGTTTATAAAGCGGTGGTTGCGCTATGTAGAGATATCCTCCATCAATAATAGCTCTAAAGTAACGGAAAAAGAATGTCATCAAAAGAGTACGAATATGAGCTCCATCAACATCGGCATCTGTCATGATTACGATACGATGATAACGAAGACGACTGATATCAAATGTCTCTCCGATCGAAGTTCCCATAGCAATTATGAGATTTTTGATTTCTTGATTTCAGAAAATTTTATCAAGACGAGCTTGTTCAGTATTGAGGATTTTACCACGAAGAGGAAGGATTGCTTGGATTTCTCTATCTCTCCCTTGTTTCGCTGAACCTCCCGCAGAATCTCCTTCGACTATATAAAGTTCTGAAACTTTTGGATCACGACTTGAACAGTCTGCGAGTTTTCCTGGAAGTGTCATTCATTCAAGTGCTCCTTTACGGATAACTGTATCACGAGCTGCGCGAGCCGCAAGGCGAGCTTTGGCTGCAAGAATTACTTTTTCGCATACTCCCTTTGCTGATGCAGGATTTTCTTCAAGAAATTCAAGCAATTTTTCAGAAAACACGCTGTCAGTTGCTCAACGAGCTTCTGGAGTTCAAAGTTTTGCCTTTGTTTGCCCTTCAAACTGCGGATCGATAACTTTTACTGATATAACTGCTGTGAGTCCTTCGACTACGTCTTCATTGGTAAGGTTTTGATCTTTTTCTTTGAGAATCCCTTTATCTCTCGCATATTTATTGATAGTACGAGTCAAAGCCGTTCTAAAACCAACCATATGACTTCCTCCTTCTGGAGTATGGATATTGTTTACAAAGGAAATGATATTGTCTGTATATTCTTTATTATATTGAAAAGAAATCTCTACATTAATATCATTTCTCTCTTTTTCAACATAAAATATATCTCCGATTCCTTCTTCTGATTTATTTAAGAAATTTACATATGATTTAATACCTCCTTCAAAATAGAAGCGGAATTTTTCATCACTTCTCTCATCAAAAATAGTAAGCGTTATCCCTTTTGTAAGATAGGCTTGTTGACGAAGACGGTTTACAATTGTTTTATAATCAAACTCTGTTGTGATTTTAAAGATACTGGCATCTGGGTAGAATTTGATAATAGTTCCCTTTTTATCTGTTTTTCAAATAACCGTAGCATCACCATCTGGAGCTCCTATTTGAAACGATTGATAAAATACCTTTCCTTCTCTATGAACCCATGCTTCAAGTTTTGTTGAGAGCGCATTTACAACAGATGCTCATACTCCATGAAGTCCTCCAGAAACTTTATATCACCCACCACCGAACTTTCACCCAGCATGGAGAACGGTAAGAATCGTCTCAAGAGTTGATTTCCCTGTTTTTGAATGGATATCTGTCGGTATACCACGACCATTATCCTCTACCATACAGCTTCCATCTTTTCAAAGAGTCACGATAATACTATCACAGTGCCCTGCCATTGCTTCATCTATTGAGTTATCAACGATTTCCCAAACAAGATGATGAAGTCATCTTTCGTCGGTTGAACCAATATACATTCATGGTCTTTTTCTTACTGGTTCAAGCCCTTCAAGAACCTGAATATTCTCAGCACCATAGTTTTGATTATTTTCTACAACCACAATTTATTCTTTACAAAATTAAATTAAATTCCGAGAGAGGATACAAAAAAAATCAAAAAATGCAAGGAAAGGAAGAAATGAGAATAGTAAGGAATATATTTACAATTATATTTTTATAATTATAATACATTTATTAATATATCTGTATTTTATGGCTATTCATAGTAATATAAATGCTCCAACAGAGCATATAAAAACATTTGAAAGGGAACTTTCTAGCGATTTAATAGTACAAGGAATAATTCAGGATATTAAAGATATAATAAGTGGACTTTATGATCTTGAGACCATGAAACGTCTATCTTTAGAAAGTATAAATACACTCAATTCTGAAAGAAGATTCCGTATCCATAAGATGTTTTATAGAGACTATGTTTGAGCTCACCAAAAACGAATAGAGGCTAAAATACTTTCTGATAAGGATTTACTCCTCCAAATATTCCCTGATATAAATTTTGACTATCTTCTCTCACTTGCAAAATATCATGACCTTGTCGAGTGAATTTCACCAACTGGAGATATTCCAACTCCTTTGAAATACTGACTTTGAGAAACTTGAAGTTCCATCTTTTATAGACTTGAACTTTGATGTATAGATATACTTAGTAGATTCCCCCCAGAATGAATACAACTTGCAAGGTGATTCCCTCTTAAGTTTCTTCTCAAAGATGCTATGGAAAAATCTACTTTAGAAGCACAAATACTTTCTGCTCTTTATGATAAAAGTGATGCTCTTGACTACTGTATTCATGAGGTACTATGAGGAAATACTCATTGATGAAATAAAAAAGAATCCATCTATACTCATGTTATCCCAAGGTACAGTAGCTTTTTTAAAAGTATCAAAAATGGAACTCATCCTAGTTACAAAGAACTTTCTCATATTTTAAAAGAGAATGCTGATATAATTTCTTGAACCTACATTGACCCAAATACTCATATAATTGATAATACACAGAGAAAAAGATTAAAAGAAAAAGCTCGTATTCATACTACAATAAATATAGAAGAAGATATTTGAATAACTTCCTACCAAGAATGGAAGAAAAGTGTCATGAGTTTAGAAAATGTAAAAGTCTGAAACGTTTTTATGAACGGACGAGAAATGCTTACCATAATGAGAGGTTAAATTTTCTCTCCCCAAGTTGAAAGAATTTTAATAGACTCTTGTCAATGGATACGTGTGAGAAATTCTTCAATTATCAACCCTTTTATCTCATGTCTTTCTCACCAAGAAACCAGTATTTTTCAACGAATCATAATTCACTGAGGTTTCGATTCTAAAAATATTTGTGGATGAAGTACTGTCTCATTATAACCAAATTTCTTTAAAAAGGATTTTTGAGAAAGTGGTGAACGAAACTTTTCAAGAGAAATCACTTCTCACATCGCCTCTTTTAATTTTTCTTTTGTAAGGGCAATATCGGTCGTCACATCAAAAAAGAAATCTACTGATATATAAATCCAGTTATTCATTTTTGAATGATTTTTAACAGGAGTTTCAAAAATACGCTTATTTGGATACGAAAGAGAGGCTCCATTGGGACCATTCATACCAAGTTCTTGAACGATGGTAACAAGTGGTGTTATTTTCACTACTTTTCAAAATATCTTGTCTGCATCGATTTCAATAACATCGTTTAGTTTATAGATACCATCTTTCAGCCCGATAACAAACCAAGCGATAAAAGAAGAGATAAGATCACGGAGAGCAAGTCAAAGAGCGGTTCAAAGAATCGCAAGAAATGGCAAAATACTGACGAACTCTGAGAAGAAGAATGCAAATATTATTATGATAATAATAATATTTTTTACCCATCGTACGATAAGAAGAAAAATTTCTTTTTTTTCATCGGAAAGACTCCCACTCTTTTTAATAACTTTTTTTAAAAAGTTTCCCAAAAAAAGGAGTGTGATAAGAGCCGCAATAAATATAGCTACTTTCGTAACAAGATCTTGTACTTCTGTCTGAAATGTCGTTTCACTTTTTCTTACTTCTTCATACAGTAGTTTAAGTTCATCTTGAGATTTTTGTATCGTCGATTCAGAATCTGAAATATCTTTATTTATTTCTTTAAGTTTTGTAGCAATCTGTTTTGTTACTTCATATTTTTTTATCAGATATCAAGTGAAACTCATTGATTCTGCTTCACTCGGGAAAGAAAGGATTCAAAGAAGTTCTCAAAGCGTTGTTTCAAAAAGCTTTGTTTTCTCTTGATAATCTTGATTTTGTAATATATCTAACGTACCTGTATAGAATTTTTTTACTGTATTGATAGAAGTTTCTATATCTTTTAATTGTGATTGGAGCTTTTCAATTTGTTCGATTCGAGAAATATTTTCTTTTATATTCTCTTCTTCGTATTTGATATGACTTTCTTTTTCTGAAAGTGTTGTTTTCTCTTTGTTTACTTTTTCAAGCACAGAAAAAATTCCAGAATCTGATGATGAACTATCGGTACTTATACTCAGAGCAAAAGCATTAAACGGAGACAGACAAATGAAAAGAACAATGAAAATTCGTATATACATAACTTTGTTTATTAATAATGGTATTAAAACATAGTATTGATTATTTTTGATTTGAAAAGTACTAAAATAATTTAAATTGACTTTAAATAGGGGAGTTGTTATAATTTTTTCGTTTATTTTTTTACCAACTTTCGTATGGCATTTTCCGATAAGGTTGAATCTGGTCTCACGGTAGATAAGATTATTGAAAAATTTATCCCAGTTATTGGAGCAATTTGTTTTGTTGTTGGTCTCGGGTACCTTCTCTATACTTCTGTTTGGATTAATATTCCTGTCGAACTCAAACTTTGACTTGGATTTTTTGCTTCCCTTGTTCTCATTTGATGAGGGTTTTCTTTTGAAAAAAAGCTTCGCTATTTTGCCGATGTTACTATTGGTGCTGGTATCCTTATGCTATATGGAACTCTTATCTATGGTTCAAGAACAACATGAATGGGAAGTAGTATGGTTATCCCTGAAGTCGCTACTCTCATTGTCGCAAGTCTGGTAACTATTGGGACGGCTTATTTTGCATCTTTGAGAAACTCAAAAGTAATCCTTGCTCTTGGACTTCTTGGATCATATCTCACTCCATTTATCATCGGGGGAGAATGGTGAACTTCCGCTCTTTCTTTTAACTCATATCTTATTTATTTTCTTGTAGCTAATGTTTCCATTTTTCTTCTTTGAAAAGAAATCGCTTTGAAGGATTTGATTCCTCTCAATATAGCAGGACTCTTCTTTGGAACTTCTTCTCTCTATGTTTTATGATATGGAGATTTCTGAGGAAACATTGTTATTAATAATCAAACTTTTTTAAGTTCTGCTACTTTATCTGCCATTATTATATTTTTTCTCGTTATATTTTCTATATTTTCTATCGTAATCAGTGCAAAGAAATTTGAATCAAAAGAAGAAAGTTTTCTCACTGTTTGATATATACTCCCTCTCGTTTGGTTTCTCGTAAATGTTTCTCTTCTCTGAAGAGATATCATCTGAGTCTGGTGGGTAACTGGACTCTATATTCTTCTCTCTATTGCTTATTTTTCAGCTTGGAGATATGTACGTTCACTTGAAACAAGTTATCAGCATGTATCTCTCTATGTTGGATGAGTCATTGCTCTCGTTTTTGCTTGAATAGATATATTTCCAGAGCTCAATTATATATCAAGTACCATTATCGCTTACATTGGACTCATATTTGCAGGACTCTTTTTTTACGATTCTAAAAAATGGGAACGATTTATTACGTACCTGACATTTGCTCTTTTTGGAGGATTTTTAGGAGTATATTATTTTTATACTGAAAGTTCGATTGGAAATATTTGATTTCTTTTTGTTATACTTACTCTTATACCTGCAAGTCTTGCCTACCTTGTGATTCAAAAAGCAGAACCAAAAATATATACAAAACTTACTCCGATTGCAACACTTGCTTCTGTTATGTCACTTGTCACTATGTTTTTTGCAACTGTTTCTGACTTAATGGAAGTTGTTTGACTTGCTTTTGCTGTTTGAGTACTCCCTGCTCTTGGACTTGTTGGGACTGCTCTTCTTTCTCCAAAACTTACTTCAGAAAAACGTTCTGCATTTCTCCAAGCTGGTATGGCATTTCTTACCTTTTGATTTATATCAAAATTTTTCTTTCTTGTTACTATGCTTGTACCAAGAGCTGCTGACCATTTAAGTCTTTCTCATTCAGCCTCTATTATCATAAATTCTCTTTTTGCTCTTGCTATTCTTTTTGCGGGACTATATCTAAGTAGGAGTCTCCAAATTGAGAGAAAAGAAAAACGTCCTTCTTTTTTACTGGTTATTTTTGGATATTCTACCCTTGTTCTCTTTGTAAACTATCTTATCATCGTATGAATGAATGACTTGGGAGTTGCGGTTGGAACAACCTGATGACCAAGAGCGATTGCTACCACTATTTGGTGGATTATCGTCGCTGCAATTATGATGACTATTGGACTCAGAAATGGGAAAATGTATAATTCTGAGAAACTTCTTGGACTTCTTCTCCTTGCCATTACTATTTGAAAAATAGTATTTTACGATATGTCGACAATGGGAACTGATAAAAAAGTAATTGTTTTGATGATTGTATGAGGAATCCTCATGTCTCTTTCATATTTCTTCCATACAAAAGAGTGGTTTAGTTCAAAAGAGCCCCTCACTAATGGAAACCAAACCCCTAAAATATAATTATTTTCTTTTATGAACGAAGACACTAAAAACCAAGAAGTAAAAAAAGAAACTCAAAAACCTGTTTCATTTATATTCCAAGGCATTTATTTTTTACTTCACTCATTCTTTTTTATCCTTAAATACCTGTACAAATTCATAAAAATAATTTGGTATTGGACGGAGAGGGTTTTGCTCTTTGGTATTATCCTCGGGCTTATGTGGTGGTTTTCTCAAAAACCTTCGTTGTATCGAGATTGGTCAGCAGATCAAGCGGTTCTTCCTGAAATTTCTTTTTCATGATCAGAAGTATCTATAAAAAATATACGAAACTTTACGTATACCTCCACTACAGAATACACTCCTTGATACTATAATACCACTTATAATATAAATGATATAGAACGAGTTTATTTTATTGTCGAACCATTTTCTACCAAAGATGGACCAGCTCATACGATGTTTTCTTTTAGTTTCTCTGGTGGAAAAGATGTTTCGGTATCAACTGAAATCAGAAAGGAGAAGTGAGAATCTTTTGATCCTTTCCTCTGAATGATGAACCAGTATGAAATTGTAAATATGGTATGAGATGAAAAAGACTTGATAAAACTTCGTACAAATTATCGAAAAGATAAGGTCTATATGTATCCAATAAAAGCAGAGAAACAAGACTTGCAGGCACTTTTTATCTCTGTAATGAAACGAACTGATAAACTTACTCGTGAGCCTGAGTTTTATAACACCCTTTGGAACTCTTGCTCTACTGGGATTCTTGGGCAAGTAAATGCTCTGAGGAAAAATAAAATATCGTGGAGTAAAGATATTCTTCTCCCTGCACACAGTGATAAAATCGCCTACGATCTCGGGCTTATTGATACAAAACTCTCCTACGAAGAAGCAAGGAATTATTATCAAATCAATGAACTTGCAGAAAACTATGCTGAGAGTCTTGATTTTTCAAAAAAAATACGACCAGAAATTAAATAAAAAAATCCCTCATCTGAGGGATTTTTTTATTTTAAAAGGTCGCTGGATTTGGTGATTGAGAAAAGATATTATCTACCTCATCTCGTACTTCTTTTGAGAGAACAATACTCGCAGAATCAATATCTTCTCTGAGTTGTTCAAGAGTTGTGGCTCCTATTATATTTGAGTGGACGAAGTCACGATCATTCACCCATGCAAGGGCAAGTTGAGTCACAGAAATACCTACCTTTTTTGCAACTTTTTCCATATTTTCCACAAACTTTAGAGACCTAAAGTTCAGGTTTTGTGGCTGACGAGCTCTTCCCCAAAGAGCATAACGCGAACCTTCTGGCATTTCTCCGTTTTTATATTTTCCAGTCAAAACTCCTCCAGCAAGTGGAGAATACGCGAGGAGTCCAACATTTTCGTACATTGATACCTCCGCAAGACCAACTTCGTATTGGCGTTGCATAAGGCTATATGGATTTTGAACCGTTTGAACTTCTGGGAGATTATACCTACGAGCAAGTTCTAAAAATTTCATCACTCCCCAAGGAGTCTCATTTGAAAGCCCGAGAAATCGCACCTTTCACTCCTGCCTGAGAGCATCAAATGCCTTCAAAAACTCAAGAATATGTTCTTCTTCTTGAAGTTTTGAAGTAAACATCGATTCTTGGTAGTTCATCTTCCCCATTTTATTCACGGTTCTTTGCGGCCAGTGAAGTTGATAAAGATCTATAGATTCTGTCTGGAGGCGTCTGAGTGAACCTTCTACCGCTTCTCTCATATCGCTTGGGATGAGTCATTTCCCTTCTCTAAGATAAGACATACCTGGTCAAACCATCTTACTGGCAAGAATTACTTTTTCTCGAATTCATGGATTTTTTGCAAACCACGTTCCTATATAGGTTTCCGTGAGTCACTGTGTCTCCTTCATCGGTGGAATAGCATAGAGTTCTGCTGTGTCTATAAAGTTTATTTGTCTTTCTTTTATCGCATAGTGAAGTTGTTCATGAGCATCTTTCTCAGTATTTTGATAGCCCCATGTCATCGTTCAAAGTCCTATTTTTGAGACTTCAAGTCAGGTATTTCAGAGTTGTTTAGTTTGCATAGTTATTTTGAGATAAAAATATTAAAAGTATATATAAAGTTTATAATGATTTTGACTCTTATTTTTAATATTATATACTGAAAATGATTTTGCAAAATCAAAGTTTATTTAAATAATTTGATAAAATTATGAAGAAGTATATATTTCTTACTTTGATTATATTATGAATAGGAAGTTTTTGAAATACATTTGCAACGGATAATTTATGAATTTCATCTTCCATAGAGTACGAGAAGAACATTATAAGAGATGGAAGAAATATAATTGAAAAAAAAGCAAAAGACCAAAAAAAGGTTATAAAGGACGAAAAGGATTTTCTTAGTAATGCTATTAATTCAAAAGATTTTAATCCCGTCAAAAACAAAGAAGATAAAATTTTATATGAATATGATAGAATCCTAAATACTTCTCGTATTCCTAAAGATGCCCCAGTGACAACCGAATGAAATTCAAGCACAGATAGCGATTATTTAACAAAAAATAGTTTAAACTCTTTTATAACTCCTATTACTCCTTTAGCTGCCGTTGCAGTAAGTTATTATAATAGGACGAATGCCGTAAATTATGCTTATAAGTGGGTATATAAAAGAAATAATAGTTATAATTTTTATGCTTGATTAAATGATTGTACAAATTTTACTTCTCAAGTTTTATCAGCTGGCGGTATGCCATATGTAATAAATGGACTTCTGTGAAAGTATGATACAAAAAACTGGTATTATTCAAATACATCTAATGCTGAACCAAGTCGGACATGGTGAGGTGCAAATAATTTTTATAAGCATGGGGTGAATACTAGCTCTAAGTATTCTTTGGCTTCAAGTTTTGGAAATTTAAACGTTTGAGATATACTACAAGCCGATTGGGACAAAAATTGAAGTATCGATCATTCAATGGTAGTAACTAAAAAAACATGAACTAGTACATCCCAAATATTCCTCACATATCATAATAGTTATGATATTACTGCAGATGACAGGAAGGATGAAAGATTGTCTGATATACTATCAAGCTATCCTACAACTGGAAGTAGTTATTATTGATGGAAAGTTATTTACTAAATGTAAGTATTGTATTTTACATGTTAAGTCAGAAATAGGTGATGAAAAATATTCGAACTATTGTATGGAGCATATTAGGAACATTTTCCTTAATAGTCTTAGTACTTATTTTTATTCCTTTGAATGCTATTCAACAGGATACCTTGAAAGATTTTATTGAATGAAATTCCTTTTTTCCTTTTATTCTTTCATCAAATCTTTCTTGTTGAAAAACAAAAGTAACTCAAATATCAGAAAAAGAAATAAAAAACAATATTATAAGTCACATAGATGACATGATGGAAGAAAATATACTATCTCGTTACAAAGATTTAGATTATTCAAAACTTATTGGGGTCAAATTTAGTACACCAATTTATAATCATTCGTGGTGAAAAAGTCGTATGGTTTCTGTTATACCTTTTATATATCGTTCTGACTATTATCCATACATACTTTATACTAGTGAAACATTTCCTATTGATATACATCCTTTAAAGAGTACCGATTTT
>CAYUZH010000040.1:0-10790 GCA_964449635.1 uncultured Candidatus Peribacteria bacterium
ATTTCTGGTTTTTTTATTTTTTCTTTACGAAATATTGAAGAACCTTTTTGGCTGCATAAGCGTTTTTTACACTTATACGAACAACAAACAAGAGTTCTTCAAAAAGAGGAACTTTTTTTATTTTTTAAAAATATTTTTATGCCAAGAAAAGAAGCATGAATACATTATATGGGGCAGTACCCGGCTCCATCGTGAAGGGATATAAAAGAATAAGATTTAACGAGAGATATAAAAGCACTTACAGAGGAAATACTTATATGAGCTTCTGAAGATGAGTGAAAAGATTGAAATGAAATACAATTTCCAACACCATCAGGTGGATGAGTCGGAGCATTTACTTAAAAACATTATTATTAACCCAATATATATGAGAAATACAGCAATTCAACAAATCGAAAATACCACAAATAGTAATGAATCATGAGAAGCTAGTAATAAATTAGAAATAGCTATTGAATCTATCATAAAACAATCTGATGATATTCTCAAAAATCCATGAGATATTCCCTACACAGAGCAGAGTCTCTATATAAAACTACTAAATAGAACTGGGTCAAGTTTATACGTAAGAAGTGAGAAGGAATCAGAAAAGCAACTGTCAACTTGGAGCGAATTTAAAGACACCTTTGAAACAAAAAATTGATTTGATTTTCCACAATGATATGAAGAGGAAGAACTTATTCTTATGTTTTTAATATTTAGCGATTATCATTATTGAGATAATAAAACTCTTACTAATTTTTTCAACGAAAGTCCTCTTGTAAAGAAAAACCCTGGAATAATAAGACCTCTTGAAATATTATTTGAAAAGATTACTCAGCAACGCTTCCCTAGGAAAGAAAAAGATGTATAATAAAAAATCCTCCAAGTTTTGGAGGATTTTTTATTTGAAAAACAATTATTTTGCAGCTTTCGCAGCTTGTTTTTTGAGGAGATCTCTGATTTCTTCAAGAAGAACCACATCATCAGCTTTTGGAGCTGGAGTAGCAGCTTCTTCTTTTTTTGATTTTTTTACTTTATTCATCCCTTTATTGAGAAGAGTCACAAAAAGGAAAAGAGCAAAAGCAACAATCACAAAATCAAAAACACTTTGAAGAAACATACCATAGGTAAGTTTTGCTTCTGTTCAAAGAACTGGATTTGCTACTGCATAAGACAATCCTTTAAAATCAACCCCTCAAGCAATTATACCTATAAGAGGAGTCATAATATCTGTAACAAGAGAAGAAACAATCTTCCCAAAAGCAGTACCAATAACGACTCATACAGCGAGATCAATAACGTTTCCTTTAAGCGCAAACGCTTTGAAGTCTTCAAGCATTTTCATAAGAGAGAAATTAAAAAGTAAATTTAAGGTAAATTTAACACACCTATATAATATTTAAAAAAGTATTTTTACAAATTTTTCTTTTTGGGTAGGATACAAACGAGGAGAAACTTTTAACTATTATATAAAATTATGCATTACGAATTGATTATTATATGAGCTGGAAGCGCTTGATTGCCAGCAGGAATGTACGCAAGTAGATACAATATAAAAAACCTAATTATCGGAAGTTTCCCAGGAGGAGCTCTTGCAACTTCACATAAAGTAGAAAACTATCCTTGAACTCTCTCTGCTGGAGGAAAAGAGATTATGGATACATTTAGAAAGCATGCAGAAAATGCAGGAAGCGAGTTTCTCCAAGATACAGTCACATCTGTTGAAAAAACAGAAACTGGATTTTTCCTCAAAACCTGAAGTGGAAAAGAATTTACAAGCGACTATGTTGTTCTCGCGACAGGAAACGAATATAGAAAACTCTGAGTTCTTTGAGAAGCAGAATTTTTAGGAAAATGAGTCAGTTATTGTGCAACCTGTGACGGAACGTTTTTTAAGTGAATGGATGTAGCGATTGCTGGAGGTGGAAATACTGCTCTTACCGAAGCTCTTTATCTAAGTGAAATTTGTAAATCAGTAACTATTATTCATAGAAGAGAGACTTTTAGAGCAGAAGAAATCTGGGTAAATCAAGCAAAAAAGAGAGATAATATACAATTTGTAATGAATGAAGAGATACAAGAAATAAAAGGAGGCCTTTTTGTAGAAGAAATTCTTCTAAAATCAGGACGCAGTGTAAAAGCCGACGGGATATTTATCGCTGTTGGAACGATTCCTTTCACAAAGATAGTTGACAACTTGAATCCTTTTAAAGATGAAGAAGGCTGTCTCGTTGTCGATAAAAGACAAGAAACAAGTATCAAAGGACTCTATGCGGCAGGAGATGTTACTACAAACAGTAATAAGTTTCGCCAAACGATTATGAGTGCTGCAGAATGATGTCTCGCAGCCAATAGTATCCACGAAGATATTCTCCATTCAAAATAAAAAACTCCTCATAAGTGAGGAGTTTTTTATTTTGAAGATTCACTTTTGGAGAGATACTGAGAAAGAAACTTTCTTACAAAAAAAAGAACCAAAAAAAGAAGTATTCAAGCAATACTTAAAAGAGGAAAGTAAACAGAAAATATCTGTTTCATGAGAGGGATATTTACTCATAAAAAATATCAAACAAAAAGAAAAGTTCCTATTCAAACAAATATCCCAGGGGTGTTAAAAAGAAGAAAAGTCTTATAAGGAAGTTTAAAACTTCCAGCTAAAAATGGCATAATCCAGGCAAGCGGTCATCAAACTCTTGAGAAAAATAAAATTACTCCCCCCGACTGTAAGAGAATACCTTCATATTTTTTTTGTTGTTCTTCAGAAAAAAATCGAGAAAAAAATCTATTTTTCTTTAACTTATCAATTAAAAAACTTCCATAGTTTTTTCCTATATAATAACTCATATTATCTCAACAAATTCCTCAACAAATAAGAACGAACGAAGTGATAAATATATTGAGAACACCTATTCCCGAAAGGATTGATCCGACGAGAAAAAATACTTCTCCATACACAAAAAACGAAACAGGAATCAATGTATCAAGAAGGGCTCATAAAAAAAGAGTTCCATATGCTAAATATGTATGTGTCTGAATAAAATTGAAAACTATATGAAAAAAATACTCCATTTTTAGAAGTTAATACTTACAATAAACTGCTGATTCTTCACACTTATATGTATTTTCCACTTAAATATATCAACAATCCTTTTCACAATAGAAAGCCCAAGCCCATATCATGGAGTTGATCTTGATTCGTCAATTTTGTAAAAAGGCTGAAATATTTTTTGAAGTGACTCTTGAGAGATAGACTTATCAATCGAGTTTGAGAGAGTAAAATTCTTTTTCCCAAGTTCAACAAATATAGTATCTCATGAAGAATATTTTATAGCATTTTCAAAAAGATTTTTTATAAGTTGCTCAAGAAGAATTTGGTTTTTTGTCACAAATATATCTTTTTGCAATTCAACAAAATGAATCTTTTTTTGATCTTCAAAAGAATGCATAATTTTCTTGAAAATTGTATTCAAATGAAGTTTCTCACCATCCTTAATAAATGTATTTTCACTTAAAAAGAGAAGGGCATTGATAATTTTTTCAAGTCATTCTATTTCACATTTTGAACAGACTACATCATCGATATCACCTGAGATTTGAGCGAGTTCTAGATTTGATTTCAGTACAGCAAGAGGAGTTTTCAGTTCGTGTGCAACATGATGATTGTATTCCCTCAATCGAGCATTTGATTCCTTAATAGGACGCAGTGTGTAAGAAGCGATTTTCAAGGAAATTCCAAAAATAACAAGAAAGAAGAGAAGACTTAAAATAAGAGCAATAACCGTCAAAGCTTCTTGAAACTCTCGTATAAAAGTAATATCTCGAGAAAAAAGAACAGAATCACCAGAGAAATCTACCTCATAGAGGAGAAAATCACGTTCATCCATTTGTCTGGCTATAATAGTGTCATTTTGGGGCATATCCCCTTTTTTCATATCAAAGAATTCAAAGACTCATTTTCTATATATCTCTCATGATTTTCTCACGATAAAGATATCTCTTGTGAGACGATGAATAAGTTCTTTTTTCTTGAATCTTGAGAGAAAGTCATCTCTCATATACATATCATAAAAACTTGTATCTTCAGCAAGGCTATTTCTAAAAAACTGTATATCAGAAGCAAAACTATCTTTTTCCGACTGCCTCAGATAGAGTCAGTTGAGAAATATAAGAAACCAAATACACAAAAGAAGCCCTATAAAAGCGATAAAACTGATTTTAAGGGCAAGACGATTTTCTTCACTATCAGGAAGTCAGTACTTTTTTGTCCACCAAGATTTATTCAATAACATATCAGACTCATTTTATCGTTTTAATAAAATCTCGTCATAGCTTTTTGCGAATGTATGAAATATGCACTTCTAAAGTAATACTATCAAAATTGAGGTTTTCTTCTCTCTCTCACCAAGCAAACTCAAAAATCTCCGGTTTACTCTTTGGATTTCACTTATTTTTCATCAAAAATTCTATAATTAAGAACTCCTTATTTCAAACTTCTACCTCTTTTGTTCATTTAAAAACTTTGTGCTTCATAATATCAACCTTCACATTTCAAATTTCAATGATTTCCTCAATTTCTTTTTCTTTTCTACGTCAAAGAGAATTCACCCTCGCTTCAAGCTCAAGAAGTTCAAAAGGTTTAGTAAGATAGTCATCAGCTCAAAGATCAAAAACTTGAAGCTTATCAGAAAGCATACTATTTGAAGTCAAAGCAATAACAGGAGTGTTTTTATCTTTTTTTCTCAGTTCTTTTAAAAATTCACGCCCATCCATAACGGGTAAATTAATATCAAGAATAATACCATCATAACTCGCTTTTTCAAGCTTTTCAAGAGCTTCTTCACCATGAACAGCTCATTCTATAAGGTGCCCTTTCATAGTAAAGAATTTGACGATATTTTCTCTGAGTTTTGGATGATCTTCAACGATAAGAAGTTTCATAGAGTATAGAATAATGATATAAAAATATTATAGACAATAACTCCATAATACATAAAGATTTTAAATCATATTAAAAAAAATAATTCTGCAAATGCAGAATTATTTTTGAAGAAATAGATTCACTCTTTTGATAAATTCCCCCATATTTTCAAGTTCCCCTCATTCAAGAAGAATTGCTTGTTCATAGGCATATTTCATCATATTTTTTAATTTTTCAGATTTTAAATCACTACTAAATTCTGATTTCATCATTTGAACGATTTCGTGACGCGGATTAAGTTCAAGAATACGTTTTTGAGGAGGAAGTGCTTGTCCCATCGCTTTATACATCTTTTCCATCTGAGGGGTCATTCCTCACTGTGGGGTTTTCAAAGCGCCAATAGCATCTCCCAATTTATCATTGAGTTCTACTTTTTCTATTTTTTCGGAACCAATCGTATTTTTTGTCAGTTCAAGAAAATCTTTAAAATCACGTTTTAAATCTTCTTTTTGTTTTTTCTCTTCTTCGGTCTCTTGTGTTAACTCGATATCAGTACTTGTAATAGAAGCGAGGGAATATTCTTTATATTCAGTCAGTGATTGTACAATAAAATCATCGACTGGATCTGTGAGAAGGAGGACATCAACCTTTGCTTTCTCAAACTGAGACAAATATGGACTCGCAAGAACTTCACTTTGACTCTTTCCTGTTATATAAAATATCTGTTTTTTCGTTCCTTCTTCAGTTTTTTTCTTCTCTATATATTCATCAAGAGTGATATATTTTTTCTCTAAAAATGAGTAAAACTTCAAAACTTCTGCTACCTCTTGTTTTACATCCTTATCATAGTAAATACCTTCTTTGAGAACCACTCCGTAGTTTTTTAAGAAATTTTCATATGAAGAAGGGTTTTCTGACAGAGCTTTTTTCAATTCTGAAAGCACTTTTTTTGTAAGATTTTTTCGAATTTTTTCAAGAGTTGGATTTGATTGAAGCATCTCACGACTAATGTTGAGCGGGAGATCAGAAGTTTCAACGACTCCAGAAACAAAACGAAGCCAAATAGGAAGTAAATCTTTTGCATTATCGAGGATAAGAACATTTTTTACGTAGAGTTTTGGTCCATATTCTCTGTTTGGATCAGCGAGATTGGCAAACATACTTTTCTCCTCTGGAACAAAAAGAAGTGATTTATATGACACGACTCCTTCGGTAGAAAAATGTATCGTAGCGAGTGGGTCTTTGAAATCATACGTCAGTCATTCATAGAATTTTTTATACTCTTCTTTCGTGATTTCAGACTTGTTTTTTTGCCAAAGAGGTTTTGTCTCATTGACTTGTTCCCATACAAGTTCTTTGTCCCCTTTTTCAAGGGGGATGTCGGTATCGACAGGGGGATTCTTAACATCTAAATTTTCATCTTCTTTTATCTTCTCAACTTGAAGCATAATTGGATACGCTACATAGTTTGAGTATTTTTTTATAAGTTCACGGATTCTCCATTCACTCAAGAGTTCTTTATTGGCTTCATTGAGGAAAAGTTTTAGGAGAGTTCCTCTTGTTGTTTTTGAGTTTTCACGTACTTCATAGTCACTTTTCCCATCGCTTATCCAGGTAAATCAAGTTGTAGAATCAATTGATTTAGTCTCCAGTTCAACACTATCGGCCACCATAAAGGCAGAGTAAAACCCAACTCCAAACTGTCCAATGAGGTTATTTTCTCCTGCATCTTTGGCTTTTTTGAGTTTTTCAACAAATTCTTTTGTCCCTGATTTTGCTATCGTTCCGATATTTTTATGAAGTTCTTCTTCAGTCATACCGATACCTGTATCTTCGAGAAAAAGGATATTTTTTTCTACATCTGTCCAGATTTTTATCTGAAGTGTTCTCTCTTCTCCAAGGTAAGTATCATCGGTAAGAGATTTAATACGAGCTTTATCAAGCGCATCAGACGCATTTGATATCAGTTCACGAAGAAAAATCTCTGGGTTTGAGTAGATAGAATGAGTCAAAAGCTCAAGAATGCGACCCGTCTCAGCTTCAAAATGAAAGGTTTTTGACATAAAAATAGCACTTAAACTATAAAAGTGCTAAAAATATATTGATTTTTAATTCTGAGTCAAGAGAAAATTATGACTCTATTTTTTTACTTTTAAATAGTTTAGAAAGATTTGTATTTTGTTTTTTTATTTCTTCTTTTAGTTCTTTCAAATGAAGCTTTATATCTTTCAGTTCTTCCCAAATAGCTGACAAATATTGGATAACACGATTATCTTTATTAAGAACATCAAAAAAAATAGCTGGGGGGATTCACATCATAAATACAGTAGAGATAAATTGATACGTTCTTGCCCACCAAATAGAAATTTCTTGTGTAATAGTAGGCACCTCCGCAGCAGTTCTCATTTTTTGAGTAAGTGCAATCGCCTCATCAAGATAAAAAAGTTTTGCCATCTGATCAAAAGAGTGGGTCAAATTTGAAAACTCTTGAAGGTGCTTACTATAGACTTCCATAAAAAAGAGTGTTGTGAGTACAGAAAATCCCCAAAAAGAAACCGCTATTTTTACCATACTTGGGAGGGTTTCTGACATCCTTTGAATAAGATCTTTTATCATTTGATTTTTTTGAGCAACTCGAAGAATTCTTAGTATCCTCAAAGAACGAAGAAGTGACCCAAGAGCGGTATGATTTTGAACAACTCAGAAATACTCTTCTACCATCACTCCTATTTCAACAATACCGGCAATATTTAAAAGGGTATCAAGTTTATTATTTTTTAAATAATTAATAAATCCATTTTCTTTTATTTTCAAAAGAGCCTCTGCTAAAAAAGGAAGAATAACTCAGAGACTTATGACAGATTTTCCATTGATATTTCAAATACTTAAAGAAGTATACAGAGTCTCTACTATATCTCTTGTAGACTCTAAGTTATGACCAAGCATCAACGTTACATTAATCCCTACAGAAGTGATAAGAATATTCTCCAAAAGAGGTCTATTTTTGGTCGTAAGAAGAGAAAAAGCTTCTTTAGAAGAAAAACTTTTTAATGCTTGCATTATTTTTTCTACTGCTCACATATCTAAATCAGAAAGTTCATCAGAAAGAGATCAAGCAGAATCTTTTATATGGATAAGTCTTTGAAACCTATTAGTAAAATTTACAAAATGTCCAAACTCAGTATTTACAATATCTTTTTCAATAGATTCTTCCATAATAGAAGCAATATATTGGTACCTCGGATCACCTATTGACTTTAAGTAGTGTATATATCTTTCAAAAAGTTCCTCAGAAGTAAGAGATGGGAATTTTTGAGTAATACTTTCCATATCAAGAAGTTCTGAGATTTCTCAAAGAATGATATTTTTTACTTGAGCAATAGCATCCTGCCTTGAAATATCTAACAGAGAAGAATCGAGCTGATGTATATCCATGATATATGAGTAAATTTTACTAATTTTTGACATAAAAATACCTAATAATACTAGCTTGTCAAAATTTAATTTGCTTTTTTATTAATTTTGTTTATAAAATATATAATTATTTTTAAACAATAAAATTATGAGTTGAATAGAAGAAAGAATTTATACTCCTAAAGATCATGCTACACTGACTTGAGAATGAGTAGTTATAGGAACAACTAAAGAAGTAAAAGAAGAAATATGAGATATTATTTTAACAAAAGACGACTACAAAAGAATAAAACAAAATATTGATGCAGTAGGTACTTTCAACGAGATACTAGCTATAATAAATACATATTTTGATTGTAATGATTTAGTAGTATTTACTGTTTGAGAACTTAGAAATGAAGCGAATACTTCGAATGGATCAAGAAAAGTATTAGCATTTGCAAAACTTCTTAAAAAAAATCTTGGACATGAAGTCGTATGATGAGAATATATTTTAAGATTATTTAGAGAACATTATCAAAGCGTTCTTGATAATTCAGGTACTAAAATCCAAATATTGAAGAACTTATGAAATCACATTGAGATATTACAAAAGTAGAATTTGAGTGAGGAAATCCACTTATTCCAAAGACAAAAAAATAATCCCAAATGGGATTATTTTTTTGCAGATATCAAATCATAAATTCTCTGTGCATGCCCCATTGCTTCAATATCGCGGAATGCATAGACTGCTTTTCCGTTTTTATCAATAATAAAAGTCGAACGAATAATATCTGAAAGCTCTTTTCCATTTCCATATTCTGCAAGAGGACCTTGAGCTCCAAATTCTTTTAATAAATCACCATTTTTATCTTGAAGAAGTTTGATAGTCAGTTCATTTTTATCAGCAAAAACTTTGTGAGAAGCAAGATCATCTTTCGAAACTCCGATTACTTGATATCATGCATTAAGAAATTTTTGTTTCATCGCTGAAAAATCAAGTGCTTGAATTGTACAGTTTGGAGTTCCATCTTTTGGATAAAAGTACACAATAGTATAAGGAGTTTCTGAAATAATGTCTTTGAAACTCTTTTCATCATACGATTTTTTCTCACTATCAAGATAGTAATAAGATTTCGCAATATCTGGTTGTACATTTCCCGTTCCAGAAAACTCAAGTTCTGCTGTTTTTACAGTAGACCCTGTTTCTGAATCGACACTTGTTCATGAAGACGTATTTTGTAGAGTCTTTGAAGAACTACAAGAAACCAAGAATATTGAAAGGAAAAGACAAATAATAATTTGTTTCATAAGAATATATAAAAAGTAAGGTTTTCCGATTATAAAGACAAGCTGAGAAAACACAAATTATACAAGACATCTTCTCCTAGTTTTTAAAAGGAATTTTAAGTTTTTCAAAAGCTGATTTTACCGAAGAAACAAGTCGACTCAGAGAATCCTCTCACAAAAGAATTTTTTTTTCTTGCTCTATAAGTCTCTGTTTTCTTCACTCGTCTTGCACTTTTTGAATATCTTCTCGAAGAGATTTTGTACGTATATACTGCAAAAGAATTTTTAGAAATTTCCCATGATTTCTAAGCCATACTCCAAGAAATACCTGACTTGGAAGAAGTGGGATAATTCAGGTACTTATGAGATTTTTTCTCTCAGGAACTTTTGTATAATGTGTAAGAATACTCAAAATACTCAACCTTGAGACCATAATACTCGGAATCAAGAGACCTGCATAGGCAAGAGCTCAGGTCGAAAGAGAACTATAATTAATTTCTCAGATATTAGACACTACCAAAGCTCAAACTCCAATAGCGATGGGATATTCGATGAGATAATAGAGGACTTCTGCCTGAACCCAAACTTTTAAAATATTTTTAACCTCTTTATCGTCTAAACTCTTTCTGAGTTCAAGATATACATCCTCGGTAACAAAATTTCTTTCTTTAATATCCTCCAAAAAAGCAAGAAATTCCTCATCTTGAAATACCTTATTTTCTAAGTATGTTTGGAAACTTTTATTAGGTTGTTCCATATGAAATTAAGAGAGTTGATTCAGGAAAATATTCAAATCCTATCTGTTCATAATTGTATTTCAAAAGTTTTCACAGAGTCATTGGAAGTATATGTTCTTCTTGTATCTGTATTTGTAAAAAAGTTACTATTTCAGAACTTATTTCAGAAAAATAAATCCCTGCTATTACTCACCTATTTATTCACTTATACATATTTTTTACTTCTCAAGCTTCTCTGATAGGAGGACAAATAAAAAGCTTCTTTCCCATACGTTTATAATCGCTTCATCGCCACATAATATTTTCTATTTTTACACTCACGCTTACAAGAGGAATAGAAAAGTCTACCTTGAAAGTATTATTTTCCTCATCAAAAAATCCAAGTTCTCTATAGTAGGTTTCAAGCATCTCGATTTCAGAACCAAGTGTCACTCAAACGATATGAACTTTTTGTTTTTCTCTCAGAGCAA
>CAYUZH010000041.1:0-10214 GCA_964449635.1 uncultured Candidatus Peribacteria bacterium
CGGAAAAAGTGTCGTCCACGCTTTTGAACGGTCAGGCAGAAGGTACAAAAACTATCTCATGCTCCTTTAATCAAAACAATTTTTTTTGTCGTGAGCTGTATTTGAGGCAGTTTCAAAGTGCTTATTTTTTGTGTTGGTGCTTTTTTTCACTCGTTTGGGTCTTCTGGAAGGATTTCAATTTGATTTTGCCACTCTGAAAGTTCTGGGTAAATGTCAAAAAAAGTTTTATTTTCTCTTCATTTTTCAAACGCTCAACACCCACTAATCCATATTTTTTCCTCTGTTTTTAGATGTGGTATTTGTTGACGAACAAATTTTACCCACTTTCGTTTTGCTTTGTCAGTAACCACACACGACGCCACAAAAATCCCATTTTTTGATGAGAGTTGTTCTGAATGTAACCATTTATCGGTATAATATTTATTTACTTTGCAGCCAAAAACTTTGTATTGCATTTTTCATTTAAAGGAGAGAATGTATTGTTTTTTCGGTGAGGATTGTATTATAAAAACAAGAGAAGTAAAGTCTTCAGATATTTTTATAATATTACTGTTTTTTCGTCATATTTTTTGGGAGGAGTGATTTCAATATTCATCACTTTATTTTTCAAAAAGAAAATGGAATATTTTCATACATAAGTTGATACCATCCATCCTTTTCTTCTCTTGGTAGTTCTCATCCACGAAGTATTTTTCCTTCTTCATCACGAGAGAGAATAAGACTCTTTTTTTGTCCTCTTTTCAGAGTTCCAGCAAAAAAGCTTGGTTCAAATATTCATCCTTTTAATGTTCAGATATTGATACCTGTTTTAAAAAAGAAGAGGTGTTCCCAAGTATTTCAAAGTTTCCCACTTGAAAAAGAAACCTCATCACCATATTTATAAAATCGACCGTATGACAAATCGATTCAAAAATTTGAATCAAAAAACTGAAGAATCATTTTCTCCTGTTTACTCTGAAGTTTTTCAATATTTTGGCGTACAAATTTAGTTTCGGTAGTTTCCTGACAAGAATTTACTTTTCTGATTTTAGCAACAAAAAATCATCCAGTATTGTTTTTATGTGGCCAATTCCTTTTATAGATATTGTCTCCGTCAACAGAAATAACTTCAAAAGCTCATCAAAATTTCTCTTTTGCAAATTCAATCACTTCTTCATTTTCCATTCGATTGAGAGTACAAGTAGAATACACCATTTTTCAACCGACTTTAAGCGATATAAAAGCGCTTTCTAAGAGTTGTTTTTGGAGACGAGCAATCGTTTCTATATTTTTTGTATTCCACCATTTGAGAGCATCATCCGTTTTAAATGCGGTTCATTCTCCGCTACATGGGGCATCGAGAAGGATTTTATCAAACTCTTCAGGAAAATTCTTGAAGTTACGCCCATCATAATTGGTCACATACACATTGGTAGCTCCCATACGGTCAATATTTTCTCCCAGTTGTTTGAGACGTGTTTTATCGATTTCATTCGCAATGATAATAGCATTTGGAAAATATTCTGCGAGTTGTGTCGTTTTTCCTCCAGGACTCGCACTCATATCAAGAATTTTATAGTCATTTGTATCAACCGTATCATTGCTCAGGTAATAAGGAGAGCTCGAAGCTGCTACTTCTTGGATATAGAATTGTCCTGAAATATGTTCAAGGGTATGACCAAGGGCTCTTTCTAAATCTTCACTTCTATCGATATAAAACATATTTTTCCCGTATTCTGTTTGAGAAAGCTTCCATCATTTTTTTTCTGTAGAACTTTTAAAATCTTCGATAGATATTTTATTTATATTGACTCGAAGGGATTTTTTGAGTGGACGAGAAAGTCCTTCTTCAAATTCACTCATTTCTTCTGGAGAAAACTGAAAAGTAGATTGTATATAATTAAGAAAATCAGATTTCAAGAGGTTTATAATAAAGAGAATAATATATATACACTACTCAAAATACAAAAAAAAGAAAGAGTTGCAAAAAAAAAGACCAGTCTTTAAAAGACCGGTCTTCTCTATTTTTTAAAACTTTCTAAAATCTCTTTTGCAACGTCTTTTCATCAAAGTCCGAAAGCAAGACCAATTCAAACGGAGATAGTGGTAACAAATCAGATAATAAAAGTATTGATGATAAACTGATCGACGATTTTTATATAGTTAAGTACGAGCATCAGAGTAAAAAACAGAATAACAATTTTTGCTCCCATAGCGATGACTTTCCCAGTTCTTTGACGAGTCAGTTCCATAGCATGAAAAGTCACATCATAGACGGTATCTGAGAAACGCATTCCAAAAAATCCAATCAGTACTCAGATAAAAAGATTTGGAAGATAGGCAAGAACATCTCCTAAAAATTGTTCAACTTCATTGATACCAATAATAACGATGGCAAAACGGAAAAATACAAGAAAAATATAATACGAAAAAGATTTCGCAAGAAGTCTATCTATTTTAATTCTCTCAGTGAGTTTTTTACGGTGCATCTTTCTTTTTTCGTTGAGATTTACCATATGGTCTCCATCGACTTCCTCTATTCAAAGATCGAGTTCGAGTTTATCAATAAGTTTCCCAATTTTAAATCGTTCATAAATGTAGAGCGTCAGTTTGAATATTCCTACCGATACAAATATTCAAATCATAAGAATGAGGAGTGCACCAATAACTTTTGGAGCATACAATTCAACTTTGGAGAATATATCCATATAGATATTTCCAATAAAATGTCGAAAAGAAATAGAATCAGGCATAATTTTTGTAAAGAAAATATAAAACCTCATAAGTATTATATACGACTTTCTAAAAAATGTGAAATTATTCAATTTTTGATTTCAAAAAAAAAGTATGGTAAACTAATTACGTATTTATATATAAACTCTTTTTATTATGATTCTCAGAAGAAATTTTGAAACTTCTTTCCAAAAATTTTACAAAGAAAATCCTGAAGGACCAGAGACTTCTCACACCCCTGAAAAAAAGGAAGCCCCAAAGAGTGATGAACAAAGAAAGGCAGAGTGACTTCAATGAGAAGTTGTTTGTAGAACGAGGGAAAACAAAACTCTTGAAGGTTGACTTTGAAAAATGGGAACTCCAGTTCCTACAAAAACTCCAGCTGAGCGAGACTTTGATGCGGCATGTTTAGCTGCAAAACCCCCTCTTCCTGTTCTCCCATGAGATGGGGAAGAAGATGCTGAAGAGGTGAGAAGATTACAAGCAAGAATGACTCAAAATAAGAAAAAAATAGAATGAGCAGAGAGGCAACTTGCCCAAGCTCAAATACCATGAAATCCTACAGTAGCAAATGATACAGGATCACAGAATATACCTAATCAAACACCAGAGAAAAATCCTTCTGAAGAAACTCCAGAGCAAAAAAAGGAAAGAGAAACAAAAGAGTTTCTTACACAAAATAAAACCCCAGCAGATCGTTTAAAAGCCCTTTGAGTTACTCCCGAATCTGTAAATGCGTGAGGAACTATAAATATTCCTGCAGAGAAGCTTCCAGTTGGAGTAACTCCATCACAACTCATTCCAGAATCAGTAGCAGCTCTTCAAGTAGGCGATAAAACCTATACAAGAGTCAATGGGTCAAGAGGATGAGAGTTTAAAGATGAACAATGAAATATATTAAAATGAGAGGATCTAAAAGGAGCAAAAGTCGATAAAACAAGAACTTCAGAAGATTTGAAACGTCTCACAGAAGCAGAACAAAAGTGACTTGAAAAGTATAAAGATCTTGATAAATATCTCGCACAAAGAGCAAAAGAAAAATGAATCAATCCAGATTTTTTTATCACGGCGATGAAATCAAAGTTTGAAGCAAATCTGTATGGAGAAACTCCTGAAGAGATTAAAAAAGCAAAAGAAGATACTTGGAAAAGAGAAAATGTTGATAAAGAAATCGATACTCTTGCAAATGCTCTTTCATCAAATGCAGACGCTCTCAAAAATGGAGATGTTGGAGCTATATATGAAGCATTTCAAAAGGTAGACCCACTTCAATCAGTTGATAGAACAAAACAAGCTTTGGTACAATCATGAAAAACTCCTGCACAAGCAGAGACGATGACACGAGATCATATACAAAATAATTATGCTCCAAATGGGACTCATGGGAGAAAATTTTCAAACTATACAGAGGCTCGTGATTGGGCGAGTAGTATGATAGGATGAGCAAAAGCATGAGAACTCTGATCACTGAGTGCTGAGTTTGAAAGTGGGGCAAAATGACCGATGGCGATTAATCCAAATGATAACTGAAAACCATCTTTTGGAACGTACCAATTGAGAGCAGATGCACTCAAAAAATTTGCAGATCAGATGGGGATTAAATGACCAAAAGAATGAGAACATGAAGCTGTATTTACTGAATGAAGTGAAACAGAATTTGCAAAAAATTGGAAAAAGAAAGTTACTGAGGTTTGAGCAGAAGCCTTTAAGAAGAAAGAACATGAATTCATCAAAGCAACCCACTTTGATGTCATGGCAAAATCACTTCCATTTGATGTCTCAAAATGTAGTATGACTCTTCAAAATGTTATTTGGAGTATCTCAGTTCAACATGGACCAGGAAGAACGGAAGTTATTACCAATGCTCTTTCACAAATTGGATGAAATCTCACTCCTGGAGATGCAAACCAAGAGAAAAAACTTATAGAAGCTATATATAAGGTACGTACAGGTATGTTTCCAAAAGAAGCTGGAAGATACCAAAGAGAACAGAAGATAGCTATGGGACAAATGAATGCAGCGCCAACTGGAACAGCAAATATTCCAACATGAGATATACAATCTCTCCCAGCTACTGTAAATCCAAAAACTTGAGTAACACAATGTTTGGGGACAGCAAGATGAAATGCTGCACGTTTTTGAGTTCAAATTCCTTCGTTACCTTGAGATAGATCAGCTGCTCAGTTAGAAGATTACTTTAGAGGTCAGTGAAGAATGAGTCAACAACCAACAGGAAAAGTGTTCCAAGTATTTTGTGAGAGTCTAAAATGGAATTGAAAAAACGGTAGACCAAGATACGGGCATATTGCTACTTGATTTGTTCAAAACGGACAAGCCTATGTTTTAGATCCATATCTTATGAAAACAACTCGTCCAATCCCTTTTGAACAATATAAAGCACATATTATTAGTAGATGAAGAGGATTTAATTGAGTCGCAAACCTTTGATAAAAAACTTGAGGAAATTTCCTCAAGTTTTTTGTTTAATCTAAAAAGTTATGATACCATAATATAAATATATTTTAATAGAAACTTTATGGCAGATAAAAATGAAATTCAACCTACTCCGACTCTTCTAACTCCCAAAGAAAAAGATGAACCTCAAAAAAAAGTAAAGCTTGATCTGAAAAATGAAGAAGCTTTTAGGGATTTTTATAGAAAAAGTCTCGGTGAGGTTTATGCAAAAGCAACGCCAGAAAACAAAGCAGAATTTGATGAGAGGATTAGAGAGATTTATTCACAACAAAAAAGACTTGCAGACCTTAAAGTAGAATTGGGGGTAAAAGATAATAAAGCAGTTATTTATGATAATGGTATCCGTGAGATTGAAGTTCTCGATAATGAAGATAAAATAGAAACAGCAACCTTTGAAGATAAAATAGACCAACTTAATAGAGAAGTTGAGATGCTCTCGAGAGAAAGAGACCATATTCAAAGACGTCTTGATAAAATGGAAATCAATCCAGATGGGAAAACAGAATGAAAAAGACGTGAACTCGTTCTTTCTGAAACATTTGAACAACTTCAAAAATGAGATAATCTCACTTCTCTCACAGAAGAACAAAGAAATGGAATTAAATCAATTATTGGAAACAAATCGTTTGATACTATCACAGCAGGAGATTTTTATGCTCTAAAAAAAGAGTGATATGATCTCTCACAACTTCTTTTAGCGAGAGAATTTGGATGAGAAAAAGTGAATAAGTGAAATATTAAAACCTGAGATAAGTTAATCGTAAATTTTTGAACCAATAAAGATGCTCATACAACAATCGGAGCAGGTGACCTTCTTCCGATGGATACAGTGTATAAAATCAAAGTGAATGGAGTTGAATGAACGAGAGGTTATTCTCCTCGTCCAGGTTTCTATAATGGGAAACAATATCTTCCTGTTTACGATGGAGATAAAATCGAAATTACTGAAGAAAAACCATTTGACCCTTCTGAAAAAGCTACGTATGAAAAAGCAGAATCAGACAGATTTAAAGAAATTCGTGGTTCTGAGATTTCAAGCTGGTTGTATAATCAACTGAAAGATAAAAATGCAGATGCTCATACGTTCACCCTTCCGTATATGAGCCGAAGTGATAGAGATATGTTAAATAGATATATTCAAGATGTACTTCCTCAAAATGTAAGAGAAAATCTTGCCTATGATGAGAACACATGAGTTATATCTACAAAAAATCAAAAACCACTTCGTGAAGTCCTCAATACTATTCCTCAATATGAATGAAGGGGGACACATCATTTAAGATATATGGATCATATTAATAGTGTAGAACAAAAATACAATCTTCCGAATGGAATTATGGTAAGACTTATTTATCATGAAAATGGTCGTTGGGATCCAACCCTCCAAGTACCAGGAGGAACCGCATTTTGACTTACTCAACTTCCAAATGGAACCTGGAATGATGTATGTAGATGGAGTGGACTCAAGCTTGATAGAAATAATCCACTTGATCAAATAACAGCAGGCGCTTTTTATCTTAACTATATTTCTCGTATAAATAAAACAACTGACGGGACACTCCTCATGGCATATTACAATACGGGACCATGAATTATGAGGCTTTGACCAAGTACGATTGCAAACTATTCAAGGCTCAACCCTGCTGTGAGAAGAAGACATCCTTCAGGGGCTCCATCAAACGCAAGGGAGTATTTTGCATCGGCTGTATCGTATTATAGCGATATTCCGTATGAACAGGCACTTGCAAAAATTGCTTAATTTTAGAGTGAGAAATATTTACAATAATCCTTCAAAGAAGGATTATTTTTTTGCATTCTCAAAGCTTTTTCTATAATAAAAGAGATAATTTATAAAAAACAAAATATATGGAAGCGATAAAAAAAATAGGAGCGATAATCACTCATAAAAAGTTCTTAAAAAAATTAGCAGCGTACCTTCTTTTGATTCTTGCTTTTTATGTATTACAAGATATTTTGCTTGTTTTCTTTTTAACATTTATTTTTGGATATCTCATATTTTCGCTTTGAGAGTTTTTTAAAAGCAAAATTGATAGATTTTTTGATGTTCTCTTCCAAACAAAGGATTATAAACGACTTTTTAAACAGGCTTTTTCTCTCAACGTTATTATCATAATTGAGTATATTTTATTATTTTTATTTTTTCTTGTTCTTTTTTCTCAAGTACTTCCTCAGCTTATTCGAGAGTTATACGATCTTTCTAAAACCATGCCATTTCTCCAAAATGAAATCCAAAATATTACCGATAGACTTGAAGAAATTCGTCTTTTTAACACGGAGCTTTGAGGAAGTATTACACAAATTATAACAGAACAAGATATACAGGTAGTAAAAGATATCCTTCTTCGTCTCAAGAGTGTTTGAACTGTCTTTGTTGAAGTATTTCTTTCTCTTATTTTAAGTATCGTAGTGATTTTTGATAGAGAAAAAATTCTTCATTATTTTTCAGGAATGAAAAAATCAAGTTTTAAGTTTCTCTATGAAGAATATGATCTTATCTTTGAAAGAGGGCTCAAAAGTTTTTGACTTATCCTCAAAGCGCAATCAATGATTGCATTTACTAATGCCATTTTAACAACAATCGGACTCTTTATTATTGGATTTGTATATGGGACATGATTTCCATTTATACTTTCTCTTGCTCTTATGGTATTTGTTCTTTGATTTGTTCCAGTTCTCGGGACATTTTTATCATCTATTCCTCTTGTTCTCATCGCCTACCTCTATGTTGGATGAATTAATGCAGCACTCACAGTAGTTGCTCTTGTTTTTATTGTCCATACTATCGAGGCATACTATCTCAATCCAAAAATATTTTCTTCTTTTCTCGAACTTCCAGTGAGTCTAACATTTATTATTTTGATTGTATCAGAACATTTTCTTTGAATAGCAGGACTTTTGATAGGAGTGAGCTTATTTTATTTTATCGTATGAGTTCTTGCAGATGCAGATTCTATGATTAGTAAGACCAAGAAAAAAGTAGAAGAATAATAACCTGAAAAGAAAAAACAAAAACTCTTCTTTCATACTTCATAAAGAGAAAGCTTCAATATCTTGATTCTTTCTCTTTTTTCGATACACTCGTTTCTAATTTGTAATTTTTAATCTGGAGTCAATATGCAGTATCCAAATGAGAGTCTTGATAGAATGGAGAAAATTCGTCAATTAAAAGAAGCAGGAGTTATACCGTATGCTAATAATTATCGTGGAAAAAAAGATATAAAAGAATTGAAAGGTGAAAATTGAAAGTCAAAGGTGAAAGAGTTAGAAATCCTTCTTGAATCTTGAATTCAGTCAGATTTTCAAATCGCAGGGCGTATCCTCTCAAATAAAAGTCATGGTAAATTGATGTTTTCTCGTATATCCGACCATACAGATGAGATACAAATTTGTTTTATGAAAGATATCGTTGGATTTCATACTGGAAAGAAAGTAGTAGAAAATTTAATAATCGAAGGAGAAGAAAAAGGAGCCTATAAAATAGCTGAAAAATATCTCCATGTTGGAGATTTTGTTTGAGTAAAAGGAGACTTATTTTTTACGAAACATGGCGAATTAACGCTTCTTGTAAAAGAATTTCAAATCCTTGCGAAGGCTATTCGTCCTCTCCCTGAAAAATGGCATGGAGTGACTGATCAAGAGACACTCTATCGTCAACGCTACCTTGATATGATAGTGAATCAAGATACGTATGAGAGAATGCTTCTTCGTTCAAAACTTATAAAGGTTTTGAGAGATTTTTACGATACAAATGAATTTATTGAGATAGAAACTCCTGTTCTTTGAAATTCTGCTTCTGGAGCAGCAGCCGCTCCATTTATCACGCATCATAATGATTTTGATGAAGACTTCTTTTTACGTATTTCTCCTGAAACGGCTCTTAAAAAAGCGACCGTTGGGCGTTTTGAAAGAGTAGTAGAGTTTGCTCGTGATTTTCGTAATGAAGGATCAGACCCAAGTCATATGCAAGAATTTACTGTTATAGAACACTATGCCGCTTGGTGGAATTTTGAAGATAATATGAAATTTACAGAGGATATGTTTGATTATATTTTTTCTCATATTCCAGAACTCAAAAAAGAAGTAGAAGTCAAAGATAAAGAAGGAAATATCCGTATGGTAAATTTTCAAACTCCATGGAAGAGAATCGATTATATAGCTTGAGTAAAAGAAAAGTCAGGAATCGACGTATCACTCTACGGTCCAAATGATGAAGAATCACTTCGTCAAAAAATCAAAGCGGCAGGATATACATGGGAATGAATTGATAAACAAGTCACCGCAACGATGATAGATTATTTGTATAAAAAAGTACTTCGTCCTGGAATCGTAGGACCAGCGTTTATATACAATTATCCGAAAACAATGCAACCTCTCGCTCGTCAAAACGACGCAAATCCTGAGATTGTGGAACAATGGCAACTGGTTATCAATGGATGGGAAGTGATAAAAGCCTATAGTGAACTTGTTGATCCACAAGTTCAAAAAGCAAACTTTGACGCTCAAGCAGATGCTCTTGAAAAAGGTGATGCAGAAGCGACGAGTAGTGATGATGATTTTGTCCTTGCTATGGAGTACGGTATGCCGCCACAATCAGGGTGGGGAATGGGAATTGAAAGAATCCTTTGTCTTCTCACGTGACAAGATAACCTTCGTGATATGGTACTCTTTCCACTTATGAAATCAGAAGGGAAAAAAGAAGAAGCAAAAAAAAGTGCCACTACAAAAATAGCAACAGTTCTCTTAAACAAGAGTGCAAATCTCGCTTCATGGCAACAAATGAATACGGTTGCTCATCTCTCAGCATCATTTGCGGCACGTACAGGAAAAAATCTTTTTATGCAAGATACGGTTGAGACACAAGATGGAGAATCTATGAAACTCAATATTCAGCATGCGATTATGATAAAGGAAGCTCCATCAAATGAGGAGTTAAAAAAAGTTATCAAAGAAGCACGAAAAGCAAACCTTATAGCAGTTGAGTTTACAAGAGAGATGCTCCAGACAAG
>CAYUZH010000042.1:0-8099 GCA_964449635.1 uncultured Candidatus Peribacteria bacterium
AAACTTTGCTTTTACTGATGCGGAAAGTTATATAAGTGAATCAAAACTATTTTATGGGTAAAAAATACAATTTGTAAAAATAGTTTTGACAATTTTTCTGGAATCAATATATTCACAGATACCAAAGGAAGGAATTCCAATGGTCTCACCGAAAGTGAGTACAACTCTATGGAGGTTTCCATGAAAGTCAATGGTCATTTCGATACCGGCACCTGTCCGCGCGGCTCGTCCAAGCACGAGAACGTTTCCGGCTGCACGGGCGCTTCCGCGAATCATCTCGGCATGTCGTTCGCCAACACCATGAACGTCGCCGGCTTCAAGGGCGCTTCCGCCGCCTGATTTCTTCATCGCTCCGCCGATGAGGAGACATCCAGGAGGTAAAACTCCTTGATCGGCGCTTCTGCCGGAGGTCCCGGCATCGTAGTACATTGTGAGTAATTTTCACTCCCGCTTAATCCCGGGAAATCGGAACCTTTAGGGGCTCGTCTTCGGGACGTACAGCCCAACGCAAATGGTTCCACGGGGAAGGGAGAGTGACTCAACATCACTCTCCCCGACCTACCCATAGCATATAGACTCCATCTTCAAGATTGTGTGAGCCTATAGCACCAAAAAAACCACCCGCTTTTAGCGGGTCTTTTTTTATGTCAAAAAATCAATGTTTTATAAATCAAAATAAAAAACTTGCAATTATTTTACTTTATGTATTATATCGGTCCAACAAAAATGGGGGCTTGGGTAATATGGTTAGGTTTATCTGTTCCAGATTTGAAAAACAACTTCTTTTTTTCTTCGACAGAATAATTCCTTTCATAATAATCGTTAGTGTCTGTTCGGTTCCTGTCTTTTGGAATAGGATTTGAGTTGGAGGAGGGCGTGGAGATAGGAAGGAATTTCCACACACGTCCAAGGAGGGCGAGGGGTTGAGTACATTTTTGTATTCCCCCTCAGCTTCTTCCATTTTAAAAAACTTTATCTTCCTTAGATATGAGTTCTTCAAAATAAAAAAAGAAAACCGCTTTTAGCGGTCTTTTTTATTTCTCGAGAATCAGTGTGTTGATAGCTTCTTCGAAGTGAATTTCGTTGAATTTTTCTACCGTGGCGGCTATTCTTTCTTTATTAAATCTTCAATTGATAATATTGTCTTCAAATATTTCAAAATTTTTCTCAAAATCATTTCCGTCATTTTTATAGAAGAAGTTTCCAGATATATTTTCTTGTACGGTTTCGAGAAGGCCTCATTTTCCGTATGCAAATACTGGGATTCCCGCTGCCATTGCTTCTATTGGTACGATTCAAAAATCTTCTTCTCATGGAAAAATCATACCAACACTTTGTTGGACGAGGAGGACGAGCTCATCGCTATATTTTGCTCATAAAAATACGATATTATCATATCATTTTGCTTGTTCTTCGAGAGCATATCTATGATTTCCATCTCAAATGATCACGAGTCTTTTTTTATTTTTTTTGAATGCTTCGAGAGCAAGTTCTATTTTTTTAAACTCTGTAAGTGTGGCAACGATAATAAAGTAACTTTTTGGGTGAAATCCATATATCTCGTCAAAATTTTCTATACTTTTTTCTTCTTTAAATCTTTCGAGTTCGATAGGAGGATAGAGAACCGTTGCTTCTCTTCGATAGTATTTTTCTATTCTTTTCTTTACATTTTCACTATTTGCAAGGGGAATATCTCCTCGTTCACTTGCCATGACGTCCCACATTCTTAGTTTGAGAAAAAGTTTATTCAAAAGGTATCATTTTATTCCTCCACTTGCTTTTATATCTCTTTTGTATTCATTTGTCCAATCCCAAAGGTACCTCGCTGGTGAATGATAATACACTATTGTTTTCGTATCTGGTTTTGTGATAACTCCGTGAGCAAATCAACTCGAACTCACAATAACGACATCGTATTTACTAAAGTTAAAACTTTCTATTCATTTTGCCATAAAAGGGAGACAAAGTCTTTGTTTTCCTGTGACATCGTAAATCCACTGAGTAAGAAATGGACTCCGAATACTTTTTCCTGTGGTAGGACTCTTTTTTGGAAAGACGTGACCTACTTTTTTTTCATCATAAATAAGAGTAAAAATATTTGCATCTGGAAACATTTTTATCAGTTTTTCAACAACTTTTTCTGCTCCTCAAAGCTTTATGAGCATCTCGTGGACGATTGCAATTTTCATAAAATAATAACGAATTGATAATTTTTATTTTTTGTAAAACAAAAGGTATTGTATGTAAAAAATATTTTTTGTAAAAATAGAAATTGTCTCTATAATCCAAGGTAGTATTTTTTATTTATGATTTCATGGTACGATATATACGCTATTTTATCGCAGCAGTAATAGGTTTGTTTTTCGTTCTCCCAGCATTTGCCTCTGAGTGAGCTGATTGTAGTTCATCTGATAGTCTTTGTAGTCCAAACTTCACTATACAGCTTGATGATTTTTCTCTTGCTTGAGAACTTATAGGATGAACCGCAAAAGAAACTGTTAATAATACTATTGGAAGGATTATTCAAATGATGATGATTCTTTTTTGAGTCGTGTCCCTTTTTATTATGACAATAGGAGCTGGATATATGATTATTTACCATTGAGATGATGAACTTCTCTCAAGATGAAAAGGAATTTTTAGTGCTGGAATTATTTCTCTTATTATTGCATTATCAGCGTATTATATTGTTGATCTTGTTTGATATTTACTCTACCGTTAATATACCCTTTATGAAACTTCGTACGTATATTCTTTCTTTTGTTGTTTTTCTCTTCTCTCTTTGTTCTTTTTACTCAGTTCAGGCTGCGGATATTTCTATTAACTTATGATTCTGATCTTCTTCCTCTTCTTGAGGTTGATGAAAACCAGAGATTAACTGTGTAGGACTTCCTGGTTGTAATAGTTGAGATATTGCAAGAGTCAGCACAACAAGCAACAAAGCCGTCGGTGTTATTGGAAGAATTATCGGAGAAATGATTAAATATACATCGGTACTCGCTGTTATTGCTCTTATGATAGCTGGTATTATGTACCTTCTTTCTTGATGAGAAGAGGAGAGAGTAAAAAAAGCAAAAAAATGGATTATTTGGTCACTGCTTTGAGTTATTGTCTCTGTCTCTGCTTGGTTTATAGTGAATCTTATTAACAATTTATCCATTTTTTAAAATGAAAAAACTATTTTTTATTCTTCTCTCAAATCTTTTGATTCTTCCAGTTTTTTGAATTGATGACTTAGATATACAAAGCAATATTATTCCAGATACAACGAATAATGTTGTTAATTTTACTGGAGCTGATGAAGGATTTGGTATTTTAGATACGATTCTTCTTTATATAAAAGATTCTATTTTTAATCTTCTTGCTCTTTTTGCTATTGGTGTCTTTCTTTATACAGGATTTCTTCTTGTAACCGCTCGTTGAAACCAAGAACAATTTAAAAAAGCTATGACCTCTTTTTTATATGCGGTTATCGGACTTGTTATTGTATCACTCGCTTGGGCAGCCGTAAGAATTATAGCTTGATTAACTCTTTAAAAATATGAAAAAAATTCTTTTTGTTCTCTTTTTAGTGTTCGGATGTCTTTTGTTATGAAGTGATGCATTTTCAGCATGTAGTTTTTGATGAGATGTAAAATGATCTCTTCAAAGTTGTTTTACTTCTGGTACAAAAGTAGTTACTGCATCGGATATGAGTGTTACATGAGGACTAAAAACAAAAATTCTTTGATGGGTAAATACCATCGCAGGGCTTCTTTGACTTCTTGCTGTTGGTGCTATTGTTTATGGAGGAATGCTTTTTGTTCTCAGTGGTTGAATTGATGAAAAAGTGACCAAATGAAAAAAAATTATCAAGTGGGCAATTCTCGGGCTTATCGGACTTGTTTCAGCCAGTAGCTTAATAGCTCTCGTAGTCAATATTATGTTTGCTGTTTAGGAAAATTACAGAAATCTTTTATCTTAGGTGGACTTCTTTTTTGGCTCGAATCCACCTTCCTTATCTTTGTAAATAGATAACTTTTTTTTGATGAAGAGGATTTTACGTGATTTTATTTTTGTTATTATTTTTACACTTTTTTTTCTTGCGCTCTTTTTTTTGATACAGCTTTTTTTCTTTGATAAACAATCATTCAATACTCATATCGAAGAAAATTATATAGATAAGACACGAGAAGAGATAGATCTCAATGCTGTTAATGAGTTAGAAAAAGAGAGAAGCCAACATATTTTAGCACAGCAGATAAAAAAAGATTCTCTTCAATCTGAGAAAATTCAATCATTTTTACAAAAAAAACAAAATGAGTTCAAAGTACAAAAAAAATCTCTTCCAAAATACCAATTTGTATACAGTCCAGAAAATATATCTGGGAGTATCGGTGAAAAAGTAGATGGAATTCGTTATTTTTTAGAAACAGATTTTACTCAAGTGTTTCTTCAATCGCTTCTTGTAAATTATTATGAGAAAACAAATGATGTTCGATGAAAGATGAAAAATTCAGCGATTCATTTGTTTTGAGTTGAGAATATTTCAAATAAAGAGATGCTTTCTGTCTTTATTCATGAATTTGGTCACTATATAGATATCTATTCTTTTGAAGGTGATTTTAGTGGTGTAGATGGAAGTAAAGAGTTTTATGATATATCTTGGGAATCAACAAAAGTTCTGCTCCCAGGGCAAGAACAAAAAGATTTTGTTTCTTGATATGCTATGACCAATAAATATGAAGATTTTGCAGAGACTTTTGTATACTATGTGCTTCATAATCAAAATTTTGAGACAAAGTCTCAAAAGAGTGAGGTCTTACGTGACAAATATACATTCTTTAAAAATAAGGTATTTCATGGTGATATATTTACTGAAACTGATTTTTCTGAAACCCCAGCAATTCTCGATTATTATCGGGATATTACCAAAATAGATTTTAATCTGACGATATTTTTGCAATATCTTTGAAAATTCATATAATAAGGGTGAATTCAATATGTATCTTTCAATTTCAACATATTCTACATCAAAATTTTTCTAGAGAAGAAGAAAATAAATCTTTTTTGTGTTATTTTTTTCTCTTTGTAAAAATTTTCAAACCTTTCTTAAAAATTCTTTTTCACTTTTTCAAAAGGAGATTTTTCAATACTCTTCTCCTTTCTATGAAAGAGTTATAAAAAAGAGGAAATAAATTTTTTACATACTTTACCTTTTAATTCATATTATACTATTATGAAAGAATTTTTTGATGAACTTGATGGAGAACTGAAATGAGAAGATGGACAACCTCTTCAAAATGCTGAACTTGATCAAAATACTGAACCTGCTTCACTTCGTCCACTTGAAGAAGAACTTCTTGGACCTGAACAAATTTTTGAAGAAGATGACGATGATTTTCCCCTTGATGCTGATGAATGACAAGATATCTGAACGGGTCAAGTAGCTTCTTCTTGACAACAAACTTGACCTCGTCAACATCCACTTTCAAAATTTCCTATTACAAAATTTTACCTTCCAACTCTTCGTGATGGATATACAAGAGTCATACCTGTCGGTGGAAATAATGAAACTGGTTCAAAAAATATGGATATGTTCCAGTATGGAGATGATATCCTTATCGTAGACTGTGGTGTTCAATTCGCTGAACCTGATATGCTTTGAGCAAATTATTCAGTTCCTGATATCTCATTTCTTATTCCTTATAAAGATAAAATTAAAGGACTTGTTGTTACTCATGCACATCTTGATCATATAGGAGCTTTAAAAAATATCCTCCCGGCTCTTGGTATGCCAACACTCTTTGGTACAAAACTAACGGTTGGAATCATGAAAAAATGACTTGCGGAAGCGAGACTTCTTGACTACGCAACATTTGTTGAAGTTGATGCTGATAAACTTGAAAGAGTGAATATTTGAAAATTTACCGTTGAATTTTTCCGTGTAAACCACTCGGTTCCTGATTGTGCAGGACTTTGCATAGAGACTCCTGGATGAGCTCGTATTATCCATACAGGAGATTTTAAAATAGATTTTACCCCAACTCTTGATAAACCGATGAATCTTGGTCGTCTTGGAGAACTTGGTCGTCAGGGAGTTACTCTCTTGATGTCTGATTCTACGGCAGCTACGAGAAAATGATTTTCTAAATCTGAAAAAGAGATAGGAGAAACTCTTGATAAAATTATTGGAAACCATAAAAAAGGAAGACTGATTATTACGATGTTTTCAAGTTGGATATCTCGTGTACAACAGATTCTTACTTCGTGTGAAAAGCACGACAAAGCTGTATTTCTCTCTGGAAGAAGTTTGGTTGAAAACATTGATATTGCAAAAGAACTTCAATTTTTAAAATTTCGTCCACAACTTCTTAAGAAAATGTCTGGAAAAGTTGTTGAATGAATTCCTCTTGAAAAACAAGTTATTATTACCACAGGAAGCCAGTGAGAAGAATTTTCTGCTTTGACTCGTATGGCAGAAGGGAAACATCCAACAATCGAGATTTTAAAATGAGATACTATTGTCTTCTCATCTTCGGTTGTTCCTTGAAACGAACGTTCCGTAGTTGGAGTTATCAATAAACTGATTCGTCTTGGAGCGACTGTTATCACAAAAGATGATGGAGAAGTTCATACTGGTTGACATGCACAACAAGAAGAACAAAAAATTGTTCTGAATCTCACAAAACCAAAATATTTTATGCCAATTTATGGTGATCTTTATTTCCGTACGGCTCATAAAAATACAGCCGTATCTATGGGAATTCCTGAAGATAATGTTCTCCTTCTTGATAATGGAAATATTGTTGATTTTGCTCCAGATGGAAATGTATTTCGTTCACGTATTAAAGCTCCTATCCAAGATATTATTATCGATGGAAATGGTATTGGTACCGCGACAAGTCATGTTATCAAAGCGAGAGAAAAAATGATGAACTCATGAGTTCTCGTTCTGATGTACAAAGTTGATGCGAAATCAAAAGCCATTATCGGTCATATCAAACTTGAAACTCGAGGTCTTGTGTATCTCGAAGAAGTTCGTCATATTCATCGTATGATTATCAAAAAATCTCGTGATGTGTATGAAAATACTGTCAAAGATATTCCAGATATCGAAGAAAAAGACCTTGTTCGTATTATTCGTACTGATCTCGAAGCATTTCTCCTTCAAAGGATTGATAGAGAACCGATGATTATTCCGATGATATTTGAAGTGTAAAAGAAAAAACATATAAAACTCTCCTCTGGCTCGTTTGAGTTAGAGGAGAGTTTTATATATATATTAAATCTTTCTTAAATTTTTAAGGTGACTTTTTATAAGGGTTTTACAAATGATAGAAAATAGGTAGAGTGCGAGTATTTAAATCAGATTTAAAATTTCTATGAAAAAAATTCTTTTTTATTTTACTATTTGTATATTCTTCTTTCTCTGACTTAAGTCTGTAGATGCAAATTTCTATTCACATAATCTTAACACTTCGGAACAGATATTTTACGACAATGATTCAAAACAATTATGCTATATTAAATCTTGTTTTGATACTCGAAATACTAAATTCTATAATTACTTCGGTAACATGTATTCTCTTGATGTTACTGGATTAGATACGTTTTCAAAAATGAGTGTTAGAAAAGAACCTGATGGTACTATTCAAATTTTCTTTTTCAGGCATGAAATTTGATATTGGGCAGTTATATCATATGTTTATTCTGAATGAACTCTTTCTCAGTGAAATTTTTGGATAGATAATAATTATAATTTCTTCTTTTATAACCCTACAGACTATTTAACTACAGAGTTAAATTTATATATTCGTCAAGTCCAAAGTAATGGATATACTAGATATATTTTAGTAAATTCTAATACAAACTCAAATTGAGAACCTTTTATATCTTGGACTGTACCATCTGGACTTGATATACAGTTTTTCACGAATCTTCCTGAAGATTTAAGATTACATATCAATGAATTTAAGTCAGATGGGTTTATACACGATTCCAATAATTTCTCAGAGATAACTGATACTGTATCTCAACTCGCTCCTACTCCAACTAACCTTCGACAATGGATAGAAATGCCAGACCCAGATAACCATAGTCATCTACCAAGAGAAGAA
>CAYUZH010000042.1:8141-10100 GCA_964449635.1 uncultured Candidatus Peribacteria bacterium
CCTCAGTGCGTATGTAGACAATCAAACTGGCAAGGAAGTAAAACTCCAGTTTACTCTTACGAATGGCAGCTGACAAACTCTTGACCCATATACCAGTACTTGATTTACTACGGGAACCTGAGAAGTCACGATTCCAGATTTACCAGCATGAGACTATACTTGGCAAGTAAAGACGATAGGAACAGGACTTACTGATTCTGTAGAAGTCAGTCATAGTTTAGATATTTCCAACCCTGACTTTGCCCTATTTTATGGATTTGAACCATATCCGTATGGGTATAAGTTTCCGAATAATTTTCTCTTAGATTGAATACTAACAGGTGGAATCGATAATTGGACGTATACCTTTCCATTTTATAATCCTACAAAGATAGATGGTAATAAATGGGATCTATTTGAAAGTGCTTTTGATACAACATGACTTATACAATATAACCTAGATTGAACTATTAAATCAGATAAAATGTATTTAGATGCATTTGATTTTTTATGATTAAACAAAGATAGACCACAAGTATTTTGATGACAGTGCTATTGACTTTCAGTATCTGCTCTTATGATGAAAAATTATCCTGATTTTATAAATCTACTTTCTATTTCACAGCAAGTATGAACCTGAACATTGTGGCAAAATATTGAACCTCTACATACTGTAGATAATAATACAGAAAACCAGTGGGATAATAATGGTTCAACAAACTTAGAGCCAATTTTGAAAAATATATTGACTCTTCAGCTTTCTCAAGCAAGTACTGTAAACCAAGATGCTGAAGAGCTCTCAAAAAAGAAGGAGCCAATTGATATACTTCAAGAGCTTAAAGATCATCCTAATAAAAACTATGTTTTAGGTTTTTGGTGAAAACAAGAGTTGGTACCATGAAAACCTGTTTTTGCAAAGCACTATGTTGTGCCATATAAAGTGGAGTGAAATAGGATCTATTATTGGGATAATAATATCCAAGCACCTTTTAGAAATATTAAAAACATTTGAATTAAATATGCATATAATCATTATATAGAAATTTTACAAAATTGATGATTTAAAATTAAGTTTTATGAATTGGAGCAATCTCGGACTTCGTTAGATGATTTAGTGATAGTAGATATAGATAAAATATATAATAGTAACTCTAAATCTACTGTTATATGATTTAACGATACAGATACAGTATATTCGTTTTTAGGAGTGTGAGATTTTTATGTGAAAGATGCTCTTTGAAAAATTTCCTGATTTTTCTGATGAAATATTTTGGAGCAAATACCATGAGTCAATGTAATAACAAATGGAAGTGACTTATTATATACAACTCCCGACAACACTTTCAAACAAATCTACCTTGCTCAAAAGATGGACGGTCTTACTCTCCATATAGAAGGGACAACCGATGAAAAATACACTCTGATGATAGCCTGATGAGACTACTACCAAAAACTTGAATGAGTCCCAACAACTCCGTGACAAACAGATACTTTTGAAACAACAGGAACGGGATTGACTATCAATTTTGATGACTCTAAAACCTGAACCTACTCACTGCTCGTAGATAACTTCCATGATTACGGAACCACTAATACTGGAACCGTATATATAGATAGTACAGATATCCTTCCACAAATCCAACAATATAGTATCGATTGGACAAAAGTTACTCAAAATACTCCTGATGCTCTCAACTATCAAATAGATACAAATAATGATGGTACGTATGATACTTGAATAATCCTTCCAAGTATATATCACGAATGAACCGAGAAGAAAATATATACCCTTCTTCACCCTCAAATATCCCAAACTCAAAATTCTTGATGAGGATGATGGTGATGATGAAGTGCGAAACAACGAGAGAATACTCAACAATGAGAGAATACTCAACAATGAGTAAAGAATATAGAAATATATCAATCAGTACATACAACCCAAACAGGAACCCTTACACCGAAACCTCAAACCTCCAAAAA
>CAYUZH010000043.1:0-4845 GCA_964449635.1 uncultured Candidatus Peribacteria bacterium
ATGAATGAGATTTGCAAGCAATCATCTGAGCTCATGATAATAGAGTCAAAATGGGTTGTCGAGGGCAATAATTTTTTTAATTTGCATACTAAGATTTTACTGTTATTGAACTTGATATTTAGTATATAGAAAAGCTTTTTTTCTCAAAGTCTAATTTTACTTTCTTACCTCATAGAAGAAGTCTGTTTCTAGATTTTTGTAAGTATTCTCTTTCTTTCAAACTTCATCTATTTTAATGTCGAAGTTTTTTATTCACGGTTGTTTATAGAGCTTAAATTTGTATTGAGAACATGATTCGTTTGGTATTGTATATGAAACGTCAAATACACGAGTTTCTCACGGATTTACTTCTGTATAAAAATTGACTGATTGTCTGTTTCCATACGGTTCTATTTTTATATTTTTATTCTTTTTTATTTGTGCTTCTCTTGGAAGAATCACTCTTACATATTGTTTATTTGTTCATTTTCACTGTATATTGAGGAGAGTATTGTCTTTGTCGTTGATACCATATTTTGTAAATTCTTCTTGGATTCGTTTTTCGTCATTCTTTTGAAAGTCATGCGTTTGAAGGATTCTAAAGGTATTTTCTACCGAACAATCAGGATTTTCTATCATATATTTTTCAAATATTCTTTTTATGTATCTATCTGATTTGTTTCATGATATAGAAGTGAATACTGGATACATATAATCCAAAGTCTCCGCATAATTTATCTCTCCAGTGATTCTAAATTGTGTAATGAATTCGTTTCCTCCCCTCTCGAATGGATAGAATACTATTTCCCTGTTTTCTAAATTTTGAAGAAGGATTTTTATATATTTTTTGTATTCTTTTTGTTCTTGGAGCGTATGAAAAAATATCTGTGCAAAGTCGAAAAGTATTTGTTTAGGAGTATCGAGAGTCCCTGATTTAAATTTTTTTGATTCTACGAGTATAGAAATAAGTTCAGAGAAATTATTTTCATCAACAGACTGACCTATTTTATCAAATTTTATAGCTCAGGTAACTTTTAAAAAATCGAGAATAACAGTGTGATTCAGATATACAATTCCATCGATTGGAAACCCTGCTTTCTCTGAAAAATACTGTATTTTTTTTGAGCTTTCATCAAAGTTTACAAAATAATTCGCATCTCTGAGTCCAAAAGAGTCTGTTATTTTGTCGATTCCTTCGGGAGGAAGTTCTTTTTTTATCCCTGATTTTTTTAAGTTCCATTCAAGATCATATACATCTTTTGGTGAAAATTCAGTGATTTGTCCTCTAAAGAGTCCCATAATAGCCATACTTCCCATAAATCATCCAGTCGGTCTTATTTCGTCTGCATTTTGAAATACGATGAGGTATTTTTTTTCTTTTGTATGTCAAAGCATCTCAAGAATGATGCTAAAATTTGTATTGATATTGTTTAAATACTGGTTTCCAGTTTCTAACTTTTTTATATTTGTTTCTAACTTCTTTTGCATTTCATTATCATCGAGTTCAAGTTTTTTGTAGCTCTCTATTGTTTGTGAAATTTCATTTTGTGATTTTAAAAGAGCTGGCTGGAGATTGAGAAGAAGTTGAGAAAATTTCACTTCTTTTATTCATTTTTCAGCGATAAAATTTTGTGTTTGTTCTGTTATATAGAGAAGTTCCTGTAAAGTACTTATCAATCGAATTCATCCTCCGATAACAAGTTTTCCATTTTCTACTTGTTTTGTTGGGATAAGATAATAAGGGAGAAAGAAAGCCTTTGCTATATAAAAATTTCCTTTTGCTTTTGAAATTTGTGATTCTACTTGTTCAAGGTTTGCTTTCATTTCTCATAATTGAGAAAGTTTTTCATACCCTGATTTTACCTGATTCTCTACGATAAATCTACTGGAAGCTATATAAAGAACAATAACAATAAAAATAGATACCAAAAGTGGGAAAGGAGTGATATTGAAATTTGGAATTTTTGGGAGTTTTCAATAAAAATTATCTTTGAAAATTTGGATATTTTCTCAAAAAGAATTTTCTTTGCTATTTAAGTCGATAACAAGATTATTATCTTGAGGGTGAATGCCATCAAAATTTTTTGTCTTGTTTTTATAGTATTGTACAATTTTTTGTCCTCGTAAATCTATTTGACAGAGTGAATGATAGATATCTTTGATGATGTTTTTTCAAAGTTTTTTCTTTGGTTTTGATTTTGTAATTGGGAAAATATGTGTCATATCAATATTTTCGTCGAGATTGTCTTTGAGATCGTTGAGTTTTGTCATCTTTTTTGAATTATTTATGGTTATTTCCCGAATCATTATATATATTTTTTGATAAAAAAAAGAGCTTTCGCTCTTAATTTTTTATATTCACATATTTTCTCTGATGATATTTATTTCATTGAGAAGGGCTCTATCTTTTTTAATTATTTTTTCAAGTTTATTGCACGAGTAGAGTACCGCTGCATGATTTCTTCCAGAAAAGATATTTCCGATTCTTTCGTATGTATAGTTCATTTTTGTCTTAAGAAGATACATAGAAACCTGACGAGGAATCATAAATTCTTTTTTTCTGTTTTCTCAAACGATTCATTCTTTTTCTATTCAAAAATGTTTTGAAACGGCATCAAGAATATCTTCATAGCTTTTTATCATAGATGTTTTTGCCATCCCACGAGATGAACCAAGTATGTCGCTTGTAAAACTTAATTTTTTAAGTTTCATCGCTACTTTATTGAGAGTTGGCATATGACCATCAAGTTCATATTCTGCGATAATCTGGTTGAGAACTCATTCAATCTCTCTTACATTTTCAGTAACATTTGCGGCGATAAATTCTGATATATCTTGTGGAAGAAGAAATTCTCTCTCTCTTGCTTTTTCTTGAACAATTGCGAGTCTAGTTTCATAATCTGGTTTTCCGATATCTACAGTAATTCCCCACTCAAAACGGCTTCTCAGTCTTGGTTCAAGTTCTGTCAGTTCTCTTGGTGGTCTATCCCCACTTATGATAATTTGTTTGTTTGAATCATAAAGAAGGTTAAATATATTGTACATCTCATTTTGAGTTTGTTCTTTGTTTGCAAGAAACTGAACATCATCTATGATAAGAACATCTACATCTCTATATTTTTGTCTCATTTTTTCAACACTTCTCTTTTTTACGCTTCCTACATAATCAGTGATAAATTTATCAGCCGTTGTATAGACAACTCTTTTATCTTTGTATTTTTTGATGATTTCATTTCCAGTTCATTGGAGTAGGTGAGTTTTTCCAAGTCAAACATCTCCATAAATATAAAGAGGATTGTATGATTTTCCTGGATTTCTTGCTACTGCTTCACAAGCAGAGTAGGCAAGTTGATTATCTGACCCTACGATAAAATTTACGAGAGTGTATCTTTCATTGACACTTTTAGAAGTTCCCATTGGTTGGTCAAAACTATCAGTGTTTGCTGTACTTTTACTACTTTTCGTAGTTGACTCTTTATAGAATTTCATACAGTCTATAACGTGTTGATTAGAAGGGGTATCGATATTTTGATCAATTTTAAATTGAATTGAAATAATAGATGGGTTTTCTTTTTGAACTGCTTCTAAAATGAGTTTTTGAAATTTGATTTCAAGATTATCTCTCATGAAAGAAGAAACGACTCAAAAAACTATTTCTGTTGGAGTTATGTCTACTATAGAGATTTTTCTAAAATACACAAGAAAATCTTGCTTTTTTACTGATTCTATAAGGTGAACGAGGATATTCTTTAGTAGGTAGTACTTCTCCATGTTTCCGGGAACTTAAAAGTAAAATTTGTATTTAAGAATTTCTTAATATATGAAGTAAATATAGAAAAAAAATATACGAAGTCAAAACATATTTTTCTTTTGACAGGTTAGCTATGTACAAAGATTTTATACATCAATATTTATTGATATTTATGTATAAATAACTACACTATTTTAAAAGTAATAAAATTTTTATGAAAAAAAGTATATTTTATCCTCTTCTTATATTTATAATAGTTGTTATAACGCTTATTTTTGTCTCATTTTTTTGATCAAAAAATTCATATAATCTCATATTTACTTATCCAAAACTTTCTCAAATAGAATTTGCTTGAGAGAAGGTACCTTTTGATGGGAAACATTTTTATAATAAGGAGCGTTTTGATAAAGAATATATTATAACCTCAAATACACTCTATCAATTCTTTTTGTATGTAAAAAGATATCCGAATTATATTCCTTATATAGAGAAGAAATTGAAAGAATATGATATTCCTGATGATTTTAAATATCTCGCTATCGCTGAAAGTGCTCTCCGTTCGGATGTTGTATCAAGTGCTTGAGCGAATGGAATTTGGCAGTTTATGCCTGATACATGAAAGGAATATGGACTTGTTATTAATGATTTTGTTGACGAAAGAAATAACTTCGAGAAGTCTACCGATGCTGCTATGCAACATATCTGAGAGCTTTATAAAGATTTTTGAAATCGGACTTTAGTAGCGGCTGCGTATAATAGGTGAAAAAACGGATTAAAAAGAAGTATGAAAGAACAGGATGTAGAGAGTTACTATGATTTGTATCTTAATGATGAAACCTCAAGATATGTGTTTAGAATTCTTGCGATCAAATATATTTTAGAAGATTATTTCAATAAAAAGCACATTATAGATTTTTTTATTGGTTCTCCGTATGAAGTTCCTGATACGAAAATTATCTCTCTTTGAAAAGTTGAGAATCTTTTAGAGTGGGCTCAAAAAAATAATCAAAACTATAATACTCTCAAGCTTCTCAATCCATGGATACTTTCTGATTCTCTTCCTGATGGACAGTGGCAAATAAAAATACTTAAATAAAAAACTCGGGTATAATACT
>CAYUZH010000043.1:4855-5859 GCA_964449635.1 uncultured Candidatus Peribacteria bacterium
ACACTCGAGTTTTTTATTTATTCTTTGAAGTAATAAGCCGGATTCTGTACTTCGATATCAATCTATCTTGATTTTGGATCGCTCCAAAATTCTAGCTGAGTATATTTTTTAAAAACAATAGGGAATCTAATCTCTAAAAAATACCATTCTCATTGCACCAGGTAGGGTTTACCGTTTTCTATCAAAATTATCTGATAGAGAATCTGTTTAAAACAGACTTTTCACCTTTTTGGAAAAATTGCTTCTTCCAGAGTATTGTCTCTGTGGCACTGGCCCTTGAGAGAGTTTATGAATTATATCTCTCCCCGAGAGTTGTTATCTCTTACCTTTTTCCCGTGGTGTCCAGACTTTCCTCCCCTAAAAAATAGGTGTAGATATCTGCTTCAAAGAACGTTTGTATTGTATACATTTTTTATAAGTTGCAAGAAAGAAAAAAGTGATTTGAAAAATACGGAAATATCTTTACTATCTTTTTGTTTAATTTTTGATGTGATGTTTATGAAAATAGTTTTTACGTGAATTCAATGATGTGGAAAAGGAACACAAGCACGCAAACTTGTTGAGAATTATGGATTTAAACTTCTTGAGATGGGATGAGCTTTGAGAGAAATAGCTCGTGAAGAAACAGAGCTTTGAAAAAATGTAAAACAAACGATTGATGCAGGACTTCAAGTAGATCCAGTCATTGTTGCAGAAGTTATGAAAGAATACCTTGGTCGTGAGACGAACGAGAGAATTATTATGGATGGATTTGTAAGAAATTTTTGAAACAAAGAGACTATGGAATCTATATTTCCCGATTATAAAGTTCTTTTCTTTAACCTTTCAAAAGAAAAAGCCATGAGCAGGCTTCTTTGAAGAATGTATGACCCAATTACTTGAGAAACTTTTCTCTCTGGAACGACTCATAATCCAGTGACGGGGACAGAGCTTATCAAAAGAGCTGATGATAACGAAGCCTCTATAATGACTCGTATCAATGCGTTTGTCGAAAAAACTCTTCC
>CAYUZH010000043.1:5869-10082 GCA_964449635.1 uncultured Candidatus Peribacteria bacterium
AAGAGTGATAGAGATTGATGCTGATCAAAGTGTGGAACAAGTGGCAGAAGAGATTAAAACTAAACTTTGACTCTAAAAATATGTTTCAGATTTATACTGCCTACCCTCGTTGATTTTGTGCCGGTGTTGATAGAGCTATTAACCTTCTCAAAGAAGTTATAGAAGTCTATGGAACTCCTGTATATGTGAATCATGAAATCATTCATAATAAGTTTATTGTGAATTGGTTTACAAAGAAATGAGTCATTTTTGAAGAAAATGTTGAAAAAATCCCTTCTTGAAGTCTCGTGGTTGTCTCAGCTCATGGAGTTGGTCCAAGTTATTTTCAATCGCTCAAAAAAAATGGACTTCGTTATATAGATGCAACGTGTCCACTCGTCACAAAAGTTCATCTGGAAGCTCTCCAATTTATTAAAAAAGGGTATCATATTATTTATATTTGAAAAAAAGATCACCAAGAAGCTCAGTGAGTCTATGATGAAGATAAGAATCATATAACGATTGTTTCGAATAAGGATGACGTTGATACACTTGATTTCTCTTCAGAGTTTTCTTTAGCACTTCTGACGCAAACGACTCTTTCTCTTGATGAGACGAGTGAACTGACACAGTATATTCAGCAAAAATACCCAGATATTGTCCTCCCTGCGGCATCAGATATCTGTTATGCTACGACGAATCGACAAAATGCGGTAAAAAAACTATCAGAAGTGGTTGATATGGTTTTTGTTATTGGATCAAAAAATAGTAGTAATTCAACGAAGCTGAAGCTTACTGCTGAGAAACTCTGAAAAAAGGCGTACCTTATAGATGATGCATCGGAAATACAAAAAGACTGGCTTGTATGAATTGATACTATAGGAGTCACTTCTTGAGCTTCTGGTCCTGAAGAACTTGTCCAATGAGTCGTTGAATGGCTGACTCAAAATGGATGAGTGTTTAAAGAAGAACTCAAAGTGATAGAGGAAAATATGAATTTTCCGTATAATATAACTGTTAAAAGTTAGGTTTTGTAGATGAATTTAATTTTTTCTTTCTTAGATGTAAAAAGAAAATAAAAATAAAGTTGTCATTTCGACGTAGGAGAAATCGCTTTTACTTCCTCGATATTTTTAGGCAACTATGCTTAAGAGATTCCTCATTTTATTCGGAATGACAAGAAGTTTTATATTTGGTATTTTGTATTTGTAATTAACTTTTATGTTTTGATTTGAACTTGGGCGTGAATATAAATTGAGTCTCGCAGAAATATTTACTGTTTTTTGAAAAGTAGAGGTTCTTTTTATCGATGAGAAGATTCTTATTATTGATTGAGTTCCGTTGACAAGTATATTGAGAAAAGCTCCAAGGCTCGGAGGAACCATCAAGATATTTGAAATAGAAGCAGAATTTGATCTCAGTGTAAAAATATCTGAACTCGGTACTTCTATAAAGGATTTTCTTCTCTCAAAAAGAGAGTGAAAACTCACCTACGGAATGAATTTTTTTTGAAAGACTCCGATTGATCAAAAAAAGTTTCTCATGAATTTAAAACAAGCGTTTAAAGCAGAATGAGTAAACTCACGTTTTTTGAATCAGGATTTTAAGAATTTGATATCAGCTCAGGTATTGGGTGAAAAGCTCGTAGATAAACAAAGTGATATCACGGTTGTTTTTTGAAAAGAGAAAACTTGGTACGGAAAAACTATATGGGTTCAGGATATCAATGCGTATGGAAAAAGGGACTTTTGAAAGACTCGTGATATGGATATCGGGATGCTTCCTCCAAAACTTGCACAGATGATGATAAATATTTCTGGGAACTCTAAAGATGAAAATATAACTCTCTATGATCCTTTTGTATGACTTTGAACCGTACTTATAGAATCACTTGCTATGGGAAATACTGAAGTGTTTGGAAGTGATTATAATCAAAATATGGTAGCCTCTACGAACCAAAATATCGATTTTATTCAAAGAGAACTTTGATTTGAAGTGTCTAAAAGTGATGTTATTCTCCTTGATGCTCAGGATATCGCCTCTTCACAAATTTTAAGAAATAATAAAATTGATACGATTGTAACTGAATGATATCTTGGAGAACTTTTTACTCAAAGGACTATTTCTCGTGACGGTATCGAAGAAGAAAGAAAAAAACTGGCTCTCTTGTACGAAAACTTTTTTTCAGGTCTTAGAAAAATAAAATTTCAATGAACGATTGTTATTTCTTTTCCTTTTTGGGAAATAAAATGAACGTATATATATTTTGATGAGATTTATAAAATACTAGAAAAGTATTGTACGACGGAACATCTTCTCCCCTATTGAATCGATTTTAAACATACAAAATTTTGAAGTCTTCTTTATAAAAGAGTCAATCAACTTGTTGGAAGAGAAGTATTTAAGCTGAAAATAAAATAAAAAATACTCGTTGCAAATGCAATGAGTATTTTTTATAGTTTCCACTTATCAATTCCTCCTTCTAAATCACAGACCCAGTTAAAACCTTGTTCTTTCATCCAGTCTCTCGCTACTTGGCTTCTATTTCCATGCCAGCAGTATATGAGATACTTCACTTCTTTTGGAAGTTTCAAAATTCTCTCAGGAAAATCGGGTTGATACATATCATAACGAGCTTTTGTTCATGGTATCTCGCCATACATTTTTACTTCTCCTTCTGTTCGTATATCAAGCAGAAAATATTCTCCTGTATCAAGGAGATTTTTAAATTCGAGTGGAGAAAGAGCTTGGAAGTTCATAGGATTATATTATTTTATCAAAGTGACTTTAAAAAGTATTTAAAGAATTTCAACTTTTACTTTCAGATTTTTCACATATTTTTGATGAGTTTTTTCTGATATATAGTATCTTAATTCTGCTTTTTGGAAACCATTAAATGTTGTAGCTGAGGCAATAGAATAATCCCCTATTTGTTCAAATATAACCTTGTCTCAAAGGGTGAGTTTTGGTGATTGGTAAACACCTACTTTATCAAGTGAATCACAAGTTGGTCAAAAAAATGTAGAGGGATAGAGATTTTTATCATCTTTATTTTGTCTTTCGTATCTAAACTGTGGTTTTTGATAATCAAAAAGAATTCCTGAGAGTGACATATAGAGTCACTCATTGAGGTAGTAACGAATATTTTCAGGACTTTGTTTGAGTCAGATTACTTCTGTAACAAGTGTATGTGAATTCGTAACCATATATCTTCATGGTTCCGCTATCCATTCTAGTTCTTGTAAATCATAAAAAGAATTGTAGGTATCTCTAATAGTTTTTGCTATATCGGTAAAAAGAATTCATCTATTAGTTCCAGGGTATCCTCCTCAGAGGTCAATTATATGCATATTGTGTCACTGTTCTTTTCCGTACTGTATGATTTCTCTTGAATCAATGATAGCTGATTTATAGGCTTCTGGATTTTGACATCCACTTCCTACATGAAAAGATACTCAAACGATATTGAGATTTATTTCTTTTGCGAATGTGAGAAGTGACTTTGCCTCTTCTTTTTCGCATCAAAATTTTGTATTGAACTTACATACTGAATGTGAGTCATCAACGGCTATTCTGATTATGAGGCGTGTATTTGGATACAGAGACTTTATTTTTATAAGTTCTTCTCTGCAGTCAAATGTCATGAGATCAACTCATACTTCTTTTGCAAAACGAATATGGTCACTTCCCTTTATAGGGTTTGCGTAGATAACTCTTTTTGGATCTTTTGTTATATCGAGGACTTCTGCTATCTCTCAGGCGCTTGCACAATCGAAATTGCATCAAAGTGAAGCAAGGAGTCGGATGATTTGAGAATTCGGATTACACTTGATAGCATAGTAAGGTTTTACAAATGGAAGCTCCTCGTTCCATAGGTTGTACTGGTTGATGATTTTTGAAAGGTCTATTTTGAAAAAAGCTCGGTTATGAGAAGGTTCGAATGTATACTCTTTTTGGTAGTCAAATTGAGAAGCATATATGATGCTTTGTGCAGATCAAGGGTCTTCTGTAGAGAGAGCTTTTTTCATGGGGGTAAAATGATTAAAAATTAGTGTAGATTTGCATTATAGAAAATAGTATTTCTATGTACAATTTTTTTTGTAAATTCTATTGAATATTTTGTGAAAGTTATCATAAATACATTCATGTTCTTTTAATATAATAAATAAAAAAGTCAATTATTAATTTGACAATTTATAAAATATAGTTATATATAATTTATAAAGTAATTTTT
>CAYUZH010000044.1:0-9867 GCA_964449635.1 uncultured Candidatus Peribacteria bacterium
GTATCAAGCAAGCACTCTGTTATACGTAGAGTATTCTGAAGCTTCTCAATACCAATTTCAGGCACCAGGATAGGCTCCATAGTGAACATTTGAATCCGCTGAATTAAAGCGAACCGTATTGGTTGTCGTACTATATTGAACTCGTCCATCAAAGGAAGTTTTCCAACTATTTGCTGCAGACTCTTGATCCATGATATGAGGAGTTTTTACATCAACGTTATAACATGCTGTTTTCGTTCCTCATCCATCAGAAACCGAAGCCGTTGCACCATACCCAGTATAGATATATCCGTTATCCCATGTATAATGATGTCCAAAAGCCCCTCACCCAATATAGTAAGGCCAAGCTCTTTGAGTATTATTTGAGTAACTCTTTACAACAGAAAATTGATTTCAAGCAGTCCATCAGTTATAAAAGGTTGCGTTTCATCCATCGATACGGAGATAATCGTCTCCATCAAAAACCGTAGCTGGATTATAGTTCATCGAGTTCTGAACGAGTTGTGGGTCACTATTTACAAAATTTACATCTCTGGCATTTGGTCATTGGTCAGACCAAGGAGTCCCTCCAGTAGTCGTAAAATTATTTGAAACATTTACATTGGTTCCTATATCAGCACGAAGCCATTGTTGGAGTCCACTCACGACTCATCCAGGTCCTGGTTGGGGATTCGTTGCAAAAGTAAAAAATTGTGTGTGATTTATATCTGTTGTTACTCTCCACTCTTTTGCTGTTGAATTATAGATCATTGGAGTAACCGTTGCTCCCGCAGTAAAGTCCCCATCAGCATCAGTGAGAAAATAAACAACCGCCGCTTCCGGAGGAAGTTTTGTCCCAAGAGTTGATGAGTTATCAGGAATAGAAAGGGTAACATTTCCTACTGTTCAAACTTCTTGAACTTTCCATTTACGAGCAATAACACGATAATTCGTCGGAGCTCCTGTTGTCGACCAAGAACCAATAGCTCCATTATCATCAGCAAGTGATAGAAATGTCTTATCTGCAGAAAAGGTATTGCTATTAGCTTCGTTTGAAGTTGCGACACTCGACCCGAGAGCAAGAGTCACGAGAGCATTTCAAACGATTGTGTTCGTTGATTTTGATTGTTTTTGATTAAGGAGAGAAATATCATCACGTCCGATGATAGTGATATTGTTTCTCATAAGTCCTCCGACAGATTCATCCCATATCTTGGTTCCAGTCGTACAACCAGTACTCGTACAATCAGAAGCCAGGTACGAAGTAGGAGTCGTTTGATCGAGAGTGACAGCGTATTTTGCTCATAGATAAGATTCTATCTTCCTTCTACTGAGCTCATTATGAGAAGCATCACTTACATAGATAAGTTCGGCGAGGTCTCCATAAGCTTGTCATCCACCTTGGGTATTACCAATGGAGTAAAAGTTTCCTATATGCGTATCGGCAATAGTAGTATAAATTGTTCCATTTTTCCCGTTTTTTGCATTCCATCCTTGAGTCCCCGTCGTACGACTAAAACCTCCAAGAAGGGAAACTTCTCCGTTTGTTTGAGTAAATCCAGAAGTTTTGTTTGAAGCTGAAGTTCCATCATAATATCAAAAGTTGTTGTTTGATACTTGGACAATCATTGGATGATCAGCTGTTTGTCCACGAAGAAGTGTTGCCCAAGTAGCCCCTCCAGGTCATCGACGTCCAACCGCATAGACATTCATATTTGCTGCTGGAACTCATGGTACATAGATATATTGATTCCCGGTTGTATTTACAACTGGATTGAAGTTTATAAGAGAGGTGCTATCATTTTGAAAAGTTGGACGACTCGCAACAGTATTTTGGACAGCATCATTGGCAGAATTGGATTGATCTTTCCACCCTGATACTACTCAACCATCAGTAGTTATACTTGTTCCCATATCAGCTCTGAGCCAAAGTTTGAGATTTGATGATACTCATCCTGGTGCTGTCGTGAGAAAGGCATTATTATAAATAGATTGGATATCCGTGAGAGAAAGAGCAGTATTGTAGACACGAACATCGTCTATATTTCATTGCCACCAGTTCCCAAGAGTTCCAGTACACGTTGCATCCGCATCAGTCCCTATTAAAAGTGGACACGTTCCAAATGAGAGGACTCCGCTCGAATCAGTAACGGTTGTATCTAAAACTCCATCTATATAGAGTTTCAGTGAAGTTCCTGAACGGGTAACGGCAATATGTGACCAAGTCCCTGCAGATGGTTTTTTTGTACTCGTGATACGAGAAGCATTATTTGTCCATACATAAATAGTATAATCAGCATTACGTCCTATGATAAGTTCATTTCCACCTGCACCATTTGATGCCATAAGAAAGATTCTATCAGCAGCATCGGTATTGGTTGGTTTAATCCAAGTACTGTAGGTAAAATCTCCTGTTGGAAGTGAGGGACTATTTGCAGATACCACATAGTCGTTGGTTCCATCAAACTGAACAGAGTATCCGTTTGAGTTCGGAGAAGAAGTATTCCCTGGCACATCTGTTGACCAAGTAGGACCATTGGTAAGAGTAGCGTTTATAGCCGGCGCTAAACTATCAATGGCCGTTGTTCAACCTCCATCATTGAATTTATACCAGTTTATAAGCCCCGTTGTGAGAGATTCTCCTGCTTCCGCAAAAGTAGTCTGGTAAAGATTGAGAGCTTTTGGAACAATATGCTCAAGAGAAGCATTTGGAAGAAAAATACCCATAAGCGCAACAAAAGCGAATCATTTTCTGATTAATGAATGCTTTTGTTGAGTTTCTTTTTCCAATAAAATCATACAAAAAAAATTATAAAAATAATAGTATCATACTCAGTATAAGAAACAAAAATAAAAAAAAAGGGGGAGGAATCCTTTGTCTATTTAAATTTAATAGAAATTTAATACAAAAGAACAAAAGAACATAAAAACAAAAAAATACTAGCATTCAAAGTTGCCTTAAATTAAAGAAGGAAAAGGGAGTTTTTAATTAAACTTAAATTAAATTATAAGTCATTACAAAATAACTTATAGACAAACAAAAATCGCAATTATGTCGATAAAAAAAGATACTTTTTAACAAAAAAAATAAAAAAAGTGAACAAAAATCAAACTTTGCAATATAAAGAATCTGAAATATAATCCAAGAGATTATCAATAATTCTTTGAATAACATGAAAGCTATTATTCTTGCTGCTGGTGAATGAACTCGCCTTCGTCCTTTAACTTATCAAATGCCAAAAGCAATGGTAGAAGTATGAGGAAAATCGCTCCTTGAACACAATATGGAAAGACTCCTTTGATATGTTGATGAATTTATTATTGTTGTGAAATATAAAAAAGAAAAGGTTGAGGAAAAAATTTGAAATACATACAAATGAATTCCTGTACAATATCATATACAAAATGAAGAAAAGTGAACATGAGCCGCAATAAAATGAATCCGTATAAAAGGAGATATTATCATTGCCTACGCAGATGCTATTATTTCACAAATAGACGTAGATAATGTAATAAATGCAAAAGGATTTGCTGTACTTGGAAAAAAGGTACAAAACCCCGAAAAATATGGTATTTTTAGAATTGAAGATGGTTATATAAAAGAAGTTATAGAAAAACCCAAAGAATATATTGGAAATATGGCAAATTTTTGATTTTTCAAGGTAAATGATAGTATATTAGATATTGTGGAAAAGGTAAAACTCTCTCCGAGAGGAGAAATCGAAATTACTGACGCTATAAATATGTTTGTGAAAGATGAAAAAATGCAATGCATAGAACTTCAAAATGATATTATCGATATAACATCATTAGAAGACCTAGAACAGGCAAATAAAATAGTACCTTAAAAGGTACTATTTTTTAAAATCTATCTTGGAAAGAATAGGATCTTTAGGATGAATGTCTTTAAAATTCTTAATTTTATTCACAAGAACTTCTACAAGAGAAAAATCAAACAAAGGAGGAACTATAGCATGTAAAACAAATAAAAAGGAAAGAGACAAAAAAAAGAAAGAATTCTCTAAGGCCCGATAAAGATGTATAAAATACATTTTTATCGGGCTATTTTCTTTTGAGTCAGAATAGTAAAAAGCATCTTTTAAATGATGAAAATTCCAAAGTTTCATAGTTATCAATTTTAGAAAATGGAGGCACCAACGGGAATCGTCGCCCTAAAGGGTCGGACATCCAAGTACGAAAGATACAAACGTATCTTTCTTTTTGCTATCGCAAAAACTTTCCTTTCGATTCCCTTCTTAACTAAATATGTAAATTTTTTAGGTTATTTGGTATTTTTTCTATTTTCATGGAGCCACCAACGGGAATCGAACCCGTGACCTCACCCTTACCATGGGTGCGCTCTACCGACTGAGCTATGGTGGCATATTGAAAGCTTAGTTATTCTAAAGAGAATACAAAAAAATCAAGCAGGAAATAAAAAAAGACCTCTATTATTGAAAGGTCTTTCATTGAGTACGATACAATTAAATAACAGAAACAAATATATTTTTATATACTCTTCCATCAAAACGAACTCTCTTTCTTTCACTAAATTTTACAACTCCATCACGAGTAGCAAAAAGAGTAAAGTCATTTCCTTGAGAAACACCTTCTCCTGGCCAAAAATTATTTCCTTTTTGGCGAACGATGATATTTCCTGCTATTGCTGGTTGATCACCATATACTTTCACACCAAGTCTTTTCGCCTGGGAGTCACGACCATTGTTGGTAGATCATTGGGCCTTCTTGTGAGCCATAATATCTTCTGGTTAAAAATTAATTTTATTATATATTACTAGGTTTTATAAGGATTATCTATTTGCAAAACGTGCAAATGCTTTATTCGCTTCTGCCATTTTATAAACATCGAGTTTTTTCTTTACAGCATCTCCTGATTCATTTGCAGCATCAACAAGCTCGTTTGCAAGAAACTTAGAGAAAGGACCTCCAGATTTAGATCTAGCAGCACCTATAAGCCATTTTGCAGCCAAGAAAAGTTGTCTTCTTGGATTCACTTCTTGAGGTACTTGGTAGATAGATCCACCTACTCTCTTTGGGCGAACTTCAATCTTTGGCATTACGTTTTCAAGAGCTTTATTAAAAATAGCTCTTGGATCTTTTTGTCCTTTTGATTTAATTTCTTCAAATGTGTCCTCCATTAACTCACGTGCCAAAGATTTTTTTCCTTGAAGCATCACATAGTTAATAAATTTTTCAAAAAGATTTTCTGATTTTCCTGTCATATTGTTCTGAAATATATAATTAAATTATTCTATTATTTTTTTACTTTTGGTCTTTTCGCACCGTAGAGACTTCTTGCTTGCTTTCTATTTTTTACTCATTCACAATCGAGGAGACCTCTTACGATATGGTATCTTACTCATGGAAGATCTTTTACTCTTCATCCTCTGATAGTAACAACAGAGTGTTCTTGAAGGTTATGCCCTTCTCAACCAATATATGCATTTACTTCATATCCATTTGTAAGTCTTACTCTCGCTACTTTACGAAGCGCTGAGTTTGGTTTTTTAGGAGTCATTGTCGTTACTTTTGTACAAACTCCTCTTTTAAATGGAGAACCCCCAGAAATTTTAACAGTCTTCCCTTGTATGGTATTTTTAATAACCTGAAGAGCAGGAGCTTTACTTTTTCTTGTTGGATTTTTTCTTGTTTTCTTTACAAGTTGGTTAATAGTTGGCATAATTGAAGTAAGTAATAATACTTAAAATAAATATTTTAAAAACGGCAAAATTGTATAATTTTTTTGCAAATTGTCAAAAGAATTAACGTTTTGACCATTGAGTCGATTTTCTCGCTTTATGGTGACCTGGTTTCTTTCTTTGTACTTTTCTAATATCAGAAGTGATAAGTTCTGCACCTTTAAGAATTTTTCTGAGTGTTGTATCTTTTGAAGATATTGCACGAGAAGTTGCAAATGCAATTGCATCAACTTGTGCGCTAATTCAAGATCCTTCAACAATTGCTTCAAAAAAGACTTTGTCTTTTAATTTTGTTGATTTGAGAGGAGTATAAAGAATTTCAAAAAGATCAGAACGAGTAACATAGTCTCCTGCTTTTTTCCCATTAATCATATCCTGACCAACTCCTTCAAAAAGTTTAATTCTTGCAGTTGCTGTCTTTCTTCTTCCTATTGCATAAGTATATGGTGCCATAGTTCTTTAGTTCTAAAATAATAGTAAAAATTATAATTGGATTTCTACAGGTTGTTGAGCTCCAAAAGTATGCTCATTTCCAGTAAAGAGCTTCAAACGACTTATCATATCAGCTCTGAGTTTATTTTTTGGAAGCATTCCATTTACAGCAAGTTCAAGAGCTCTTGTAGGTTTTTTTGTCAAAAGAGTTCCAAGAGTTTCTGTTTTAAGTCCTCCCATAAAACCAGAGTGAGTATAATATACTTTATCTGTAATTTTATTTCCTGTTACATTGAATTTATCACAATTGATAACTACAACATAATCTCCGTTATCAACATGAGGAGCAAAATTAACTTTCGATTTTCCTCTGAGAAGAACAGCAATTTTTGTTGCCATACGACCAAGATTCTGACCTTTTGCGTCAATTATATACCAATTTCTTTCCCCACCTTGAAGTTGTTTTGGATTTATCGTTTTCATATAAAAAGTAATCTAATTAAATTAATTCAAGTAATACAAGTTTTGCGTTATCACCGTCTCTATATTTTATAGGAGTAATTCTCGTAAAACCTGACATTTTTTGTCCTTTGTATTTTGGAGCTACATTTTTAAACAATTCAAGAGAAGATTCTTTTGTAAATAAGAAAGTCATCGAATAACGAATAGCATTCATTTCATCTTTTGAATTCACAACATTAATCAATCTATCAATCATAGGAACGATAGCTCTTGCTCTCTTTTCTGTTGTTTTAATAGATTTATGAAGAAATACTTGAGTAACAAGATTTCTTTCCATAGTATTTCTCTCCTTACAATTTTTGTTGTTAAATTTGAGATGTTTTTTAACTCTATGTCTCATAATATAAAAATTACAAATTACGAATTACAAATTTTAGTCGTCACCAAGAAGTTTTAACCCTCTTTCTGAAAGAGATTGGCGAATCTCTGTCATTGCTTTCTTTCCGAATCATTTAATAGAAGAAAGTTTTGTTTCAGTACATTTAGTAAGTTGCTCAATAGAAAGGATATTTCCATTTATCAAAGCATTCAGCGTACGAGGAGAAAGTCCCATTATTTCTATTGGTGTATAACTTTCTTTCTCAAGTTCTTCTTTTACTTCCTCTTTTTCTTTATTAATCAAATCTTTTATATTTCCGATAAATTTTCCTTCAATTTGAAGACCTTCTTCATTAAAGAGAGAAAAATAAGAAACAAGCATATTTCAAGAGAATTTTACTGCATCTTCAGGAGTAATAATTCCACTTGTAGAAACAACGAGTTCAAGAGTCTCAAGATTTGTTATATCTCCAAATCTTGTATGAGTGATTTCGTATTTAACATTTACTACAGGAGAAAAGTTGGCGTCTATCAAAAGAACATTTACATCATCTTCTCTTTTTTTCAAATCTTCAACACTCACATATCAAACTCATTTTTCAATTCTAATATCAATATCTATCTCAAGTCCATCTTTATCAATTTCTGTTATGTATAAGTCTGTATTGAGAATTTCAAGACCAGAAGAAGTTTTAATATCAGCTGCTGTTACTTTCCCTGCTTTCTTTTTTAAAAGTTTTACCCATTCAATACCATCATCTTTTTTATCAATCACTAAATCTTTTAGGTTAAGCATAATATCGATTATGCTATCTTTTACTCATGGGAGAGTTGAATATTCATGGGTAACTCATTTTACTTTTATTCCTGTTACTTTGGCACCTGGGATAGTCGAAAGGAGAACACGTCTCATAGAATTTCCTATTGTGATTCCATATCCTCTTGGAAGTGGTCAAACAACGAATGAAGCCGTATTATTTCAAAGATCTCTTTGTGAAACTTTTGGAACTCAGATAGTATTATGAATGATGTGCATGGGAGAATACAGTTAGGAAAATAAGAGAAAATTATTTAGAGTAGAACTCGATAATTTTTTGTATATCTATAACCTGGTCAAAATCTCCAGCCTCAGGAAGAGACGTAACGGTAATTTTTAAATTTTTAGCATCTACGTCAATCCATTTACAATTTGTTACTTTTCCCTTATTTTGTTTAGAAAATTCTTCTAATTCTTCAAAAAGAGATTTGTAGAGAGGACTTTCTTTCATTTTATCACGAAGTTCTATAACATCACCTACTTTAACAATAATAGATGGAATAGTAACATTCACTCCATTAAGTTTAAAGTGTGAGTGTCCTACAAACTGTCTTGATTGATTTCTTGTACGAGCAAAACTCGCTCTATAAACAACATTATCAAGTCTCAGTTCAAGAAATTTAAGCATTTTTTCTCAAGTAGTTCCAGCAGCATTCGATTGAAGAGCTTTTGTGTAATATGAGAAAAATTGTTTTTCAGAAAGACCAAACATACGTTTCGCCATCTGTTTTTTTCTTAATTGTTGTCCATACTCCCCAGTCTTTCTCGATTTCAAAAGAGATCTATTTGATTTACTGAGGTCATATTTTTCAGTTCAGAAAAGATTGATACCTTCTCTTCTACATAACTTTTTCTTTGGTCATGTGTAACGCATAATACTTCTTTTGGAATTAAAGACTAAAAATTAAATGTAATATTAGAGTTTTCTTACTTTCTTCTTTCTGCATCCATTGTGTGGAACCGGAGTAATATCAAAAATTCATTTGATTTCAATACCAGCAGCAATTATTCAACGAACTGCTTGCTCTCTTCCAACACCAATTCATTTTAGAAACACATCAGCACTTGCCATAGAATGGAGAGTTTTTGCTTTATTCACTGCATTTTCAGTAGCAACCTGAGCCGCATACGGAGTAGCTTCTCTCGCTCCTTTAAAACCAGACGATCAACCAGTAGCCCAAGTCAAAACAGCACCCTTATCATCAGTAACACTCACAATAGTATTATTAAAATGAGCATTAATATGTACTTGTCCATGTTGTATAACTTGTCTCGTTTTTTTTGTTTTTTTCACTGCTTTTTCCATAAAGATATTTGCAAAAAATTAAATAGAGTAAGTATTATCCTTTTTTCCCTGCTACAGCAATAGCTTTTCCTTTTCTTGTTCTTGAGTTTGTTTTTGTTCTTTGTCCTCTTACTGGAAGTTTCTTTTTATGACGAAGCCCTCTGTATGAATTAATTTCTTGAAGTCTTTTTATATTAAGAGAAACAAATCTTCTCAAATCTCACTCTACCATAATAAGTTTTAATTCATTACGAATCAAATCAAGTTCTGATTCAGAAAGAGTTTCAATCTTTCTTGTTTTTTCAATACCAACTTTTTCCAAAACTTTATTCGAAAGAGATCTTCCTACCCCGTATACATAAGTAAGTGCGATTTCTACATGTTTTCCATTCGGAAGATTTACTCAAGCAATTCTTGCCATAAAATAGTTTATTTAATAAGTTATAAGAGATTAAAAGATGAAAATCATCTACCTATTACCCTTGTCTTTGTTTATGTTTTGGATTTTTACAAATAACACGAACAATTCCATTTCTAAGGATTTTTTTGCAATCTACACATATTGCTTTTACTGAACTTCTTACTTTCATAGGTCGTTTATATAATTAATTAAGTTTATTTCTGTCTAAATGTAATCCTTCATTTACTCAAATCATATGGACTTAGTTCAATAAGAACTTTATCTCCTTCTATCAGCTTAATGAAGTTTTTCTTCATTTTTCCACTTAAATATCATTTTACAATTTGTCATCAAAAAGTAGCTGGTAATTGAACATCAAATACCAGACCGGGGA
>CAYUZH010000045.1:0-9669 GCA_964449635.1 uncultured Candidatus Peribacteria bacterium
AGATGTCATGTCAAAGATGCTTCGATAGCAATATCTACTGTTTCCTTATCACGCATTTCTCAAACCATTATGATATCTGGGTCTTGACGAAGTGCCGTACGAAGTCCATAGGCGAACGTATATCCAATATCTGGTTTTACTTGACTTTGATTAATACCATCAACCTGATTTTCAACCGGATCTTCGAGTGTCATAATATTAACATCGATAGAATTGAGTGCGGTGAGCGCCGAGTAAAGAGTGGTTGATTTTCAAGATCACGTTGGTCAACTCGTTAAGATGATACCATTTGGAAGACTGATTGCTTTTTTGATAAGATCAAGATTTCTTCACTCTATACCAAGTTGATTCAGTTCAGGAATTTTTTTACTTTTATCGACGATACGCATTACCATTTTTTCACCATGAACTGTTGGGAGACTCGAGACACGAAGATCAAGAGGTTTTCCGTCTATGGTTTGACTGATTCTTCCATCTTGAGGGATACGTGTTTCGTCTATTTTGAGGTCTGAAAGGATTTTAAATCTTGCGACTATTCACTGGTGAAGAAAGTTTTGGTACTCTAAAACTTCTCTGAGTTCTCCATCGATTCTATATCGAAGTCGCACATATGAAGTAAGAGGTTCTAAATGAATATCCGAAGCTCCTGAAAGAACGGCTCACAGTATAATATAGTCACAAATTTTTTGGACATTGTCTCCTTTATAAACAAGTTCTTTAAGCGCCTCTACTACTTCCTTTCCTGTCATATTTTATTTTTTATTGGTATTTATTTGAAGTTTCTTATCGATTTTTTCAAGTGTACTCTCTATCATTTGAAACTTGAGTGCATAGTTTGTCATTTTTCTATACAGAGCGTCTATTCATTCGTTTTTTGCTAGGGCAAGTTTCATCTCTTTCATTTGAGGAGCAAGTTTTTGAAGATCAAAGTTCAGTGTTTTTACAGAGTTTACCAAAAGTATCTCTTCACTCGTTTCAAATTGTTTGAGTGAAAGTTCTTTCATCTTTTTATCTACTTTTTTCGAAAGAATATCGTAGGTATCAAGAGTATCTTTTATAGATTTTTTAATCAAATAATCTGGAAGTCCTTTGACATAAAATTTAAGTTGAAGCTCTATATCCATGGATTCATTTGCCTGTTCTTTTTTTACCAAGTCTATAAGAGACAAATTTGAAGGACTGAGTTTTGAATCAAGATATGTGTTCATTCTCATCACTTCTATATCAAAAATTTGGTTTTGATATAAATTTCGGTTCGTTCAAGGAAGAATCTTTTTCACCTCTTCATCTTTATAAAATATCACTTCTTCTCATTTATCAACTCGTATATTTCCTACATTTTCTACAAAGTGGAGAAAATCTATGATGTCTGTCTTTCTTCCTGTGAGAGAAAGTTTAAGAGGGATATAAAAAATATTTGTATCGACTGAATTCGCTATATTTTTATTGGTACTATCCGTAAATTCTTTGACTGGAACAACATCTGATATTCAGAGAGGACTGTCAGATGTCAGGTTAAATGCATACAAAAGAGATTCTATATAGCTCACAAATTTAAAGTCTGTAAGATTATTTTGGTCTGACACTGATACGAGAGAATCGCTGTATGAAGGCAGTATACTTTCTACTGTTTCATCTCTTTGTTCGAGAAGTTTATCTTTTTTTTGTTTCTCATGTTTAAGCGAAGAATCCGTATTTTTTATATTTTTATTGTAAAAACTCTCTGGAATCACTTTTATAAGATCTCTGAGATATTCCGTCGCATTTGTATCTTTATTTTTTTGCTCTATAAATTCGTTGAACGTAAGTCATTCTTTTGAAATCCTCTGAAAAGTTTGGTATTTTTCAGAAAGTTCCGATTTTTTTGATTCTATCTCATTAAACGAAGGAAGAATTTTTCCTATCAGAACAAAGATAAAAATGACGCTTAGAATAATATTTACTATAAGTATCTGAACGACAAAGTTATTATTTATTTTTGTTTCCATAATAATTTTACTAAATTTTTATAAATTATCTGTATTATAGCCAAGTTCTATATAAAATATGGTCTTTTTTGTGTAGGGACCATTTTCATTTATAGAAAACGTTGAGAAAACTTTTTGTCTATTCAAAAGGGTAAATACCTGAGAATTTTCTTGAATATAGTTTAAGAAACTGTTGGCAACAGAGATCGAAGTTCACTGAACAGACTCTCTCGATTTATCTCAAGAAAATCAAACGATTTTACTGTCCCAATCTGAAGAAAAGGCTTCACATTTTATTTTGAAATTATTTCCAGCTGAGAAAACAAGATCCGAACAGATGATTTTAGATTTTTCATAGGGTTCAAATTCGTTTTTTAACCTATCAAACTCTGCGAGTAATTCGAGAGGTTTCACTCTTGTCTTTGATTTATCAATAAGAAAAGATATTTCTTTTGAGTAAATGAAGTTTTCTGTTGCATACACATCTCAAATAACAGACGATATTTTAGAATATTGCGACTTTTTTAATGTTTCTGTTTGATTATCTATTTTCATAAGAAAAGAAGTAACTCATGTACATCCATTATCAAGACTCGAAACATTTCAAATAAAGACAGAACAAACTGAATCCAAGAGGTTTAAATCTATATTCTCAGACTTTTGTGCATAGTAGTACGCATAAAAAGTAATACATACAAGCAAAAAAATGATATTTACAGATTTTAGTATGTTTGTCGTGACTCCGACATAATAGAGAGGTGTTTTTTTCTTTTTTTCCTCTATTTTGTTAACATCTTCGCTGAGTTTTTTATCATTTGTAAAGTCCGCAAATATATTTACTGACTCTGTTGATTCGTTTGTAGAACCACGTGCTTCCATAGAAATAAAGTTTAAAAACTAACTTTGTTCTATACTAACATAATGTCCCAAAGATATCAATTAATTGCACTTTACATTTTTATATTTTTTACCTCTTGTATAGAATCCAGTATTCGAGACTGTGTCGCAATTTCAAATGATATTTCTTTTGGAAAGGCAGCAAAAAATTTTTTTCCCCAGTCTGTCTCAATAACTCTGTTATCGAGAAGAAGAATATACCCCGTATCTGTACTTGTACGAATAAGACGTCAAAATCACTGCTTTAATTTTAAAATAGTTTTTGGCACTGCATACTCTACAAATGCATTTTTATACTTCGCACTTCGAGCGAGAAATATAGGGTCTGTCGGCACTGGAAAAGGAAGTTTATGAACCACAAGGTAAGTAAGGTTTTCTCATGGAATATCAACTCATTCCCAAAAACTATCGGTTCAAAATACTATTGTCTTTTCTCACTCTGTTTTAAAGTTTTCCAAAATTTTTGATTTTCCACCATGAACTCATTGAGCAAGAATATGGATATCTTTTTGGCCTTTTAAAAAAGCATGTACTCAGAGATATACCTGTTTTACAGTAGAAAGAGAGGTAAAGAGAACGAGCATTCGGCCTTTTACAAGGCGAGAAAACTGACCAAGAAAGTATATGATAGATTGTGTATTTCTTTTTATATCACCTAAATCGGAAGGAATAAAAAGATACGCTTGATTTTTGTAATCAAAATCTGTGTGAAGAATTTGTGAAGAGAAGTTTTGTAAAGAAAGAGTATCAATGATAAAGCTCATATCTTCTGCAACACTGAGAGTTGCACTTAAAAGATAGACACTTTTTACTTTATCCCAAATATTCTCTTTTAAATATTCTCCGATGTGTTTCACTGTAAAAAAAAGCGTAAGACGACTTCTACTATCATACGAAAAATAAAAAATTCACTTTTTTCTCTCCTCTGTACTCAAAATTTTTTCAAAAAATCAAATGAGAGTATCGATGTATTCACCATCATCAAACTCTCCTGCATGATTCTCTAAAATACACTTTTTAAAAGATTGTAGTTTTTGTTTAATAGGGGACAAAATCGTTTCAAAAGAATCCATTGGAAAATCTGGACTCACGAGTTCTGTTCTTTTCTCTTGAGTCGGATATCATGGCTGTATGGAAAAAGCCTGTAAAAATCTTTCTTCCAAATCATCAAATAAAAACAGTATATCCGAACTAATGTTTGATTCGGAAGGACTCAATACATATTTAGAAATGTATGATGAGAAGAAAAACTTATTGTATGAAAGCTTCAAGCTCTCTGTTCCTATCTCCTCGAGACTATGAGCCTCGTCAAAAATGAGATATTTGTATGTCAAAAGAGAACGATTTACTTTTTGTATATCAGAAAACACGAAGCTATGATTGACTACCACTATCTGAGAAAAATTTACTTTCTCAATAACTTTCTTGTAAAATTCATAAGCAAGAAAAGGATTTTGAGGAGAAAGCACTTCTTGAGATTGTATGTTGACATTATCGACAAGAATAGATTCCTCTCCGTATAAATTAAGCTCGTCAATTTCTCAATTTTTTGTTTTTAGAAGCCAAAAGGTTATTTTAGCAATAAAAGAAATTTCTTGGAGATTAAATTGTCTACTTTGTAAAAAGGTAAAAAAGTGGAAGAGGGAGATATAGTTTTTTTTCCCTTTTAGCTTTGTAATGATACAGTCCAATCAGAGCGTCTCGGAAATTTGTTTCAGGTCATGATCTACAATTTGATCCTGAAGAAGTTTTGTCTTCGTCGATATGATTACTTGATTTCATGTAGTGAGAGCAAACTTGAGAGCTGGAACAAGATAAGAAAAGGTTTTTCAAACCCCGGTTGGTGCTTCAACAACATACTTTGCATCTTTTCAAAGTGTTTTCTCAAATATTTCATAAAGAATCTCTTGATTATTTCTTTGTGAATAATGAGGAAATTGATTGATAATTTGTTTATAATCTCCGATTATTTCTCTTTTTTCTCCCTTGAAAGGTTGGGATTTATGAAGCTGTGCTATCAGTAAGTCTTGGAACTCAAGAAATGGAACTTCAGGAAAATAGTCAATACAAAACACCTGTATAAGGCATTCTGTATTTGTGTCAAACGAAAGTCTCAGAAGAGAAGCAAGAAGCGTTTTTTTTGTTTGGTCTAAATTTTGTACTTCTTTTTTCATATACAAAAACAAACCTATCGTCGCTTTTACGTCCTCAAGAGCACGGTGTGCGTTTTCTTGGATAATTCAAAACTCTTTGCAAAGTGATTCTAAACTCAGTGAAGGAGACGAAAAATAAAGAAAATTTGCTATCAAAAAACTATCAACTACCCTGTTGTCTTTGAGGGGAATTCATTTTGCACGCAAAAATCAGATATCAAAGAAAACATTGTGTCAAAGAATAGTAGTATCTCCAATAAAAGATATTACTTGATCTCGAATTTGATCAAAACTCGGAGCTCAAACAAGAAGAGAATCATCTATTGAAGTAATCGCCTGAACAATATCAGGAATACTGTTCTTAGAAGCAACCAAAGAAGTAAATGTATCCATTACTTCTCCTGTTTTTTCATCAAATTTTACAAGGGCAACCTCTATGATTTCATCCAAATTTGGGTCAAATCAGGTTGTCTCAAGATCAATACAAACTATCATAATTATTTAAAAACAAAATTATCGTATATATGGAATTTTAAAAAGAAAATAATGGTAGTAACTAAAAATATCAGTAAATAGTAAAAATTCCCCTGAAAGTATGACTGAAGTAAAAAAACTACCATATAGTTGAGAAAAGAAAACAATAAAAGAGAGCCTACATACTTCATCATAAGTTTGTGTGAGTATCTTTTTTTGAAGGTAAACAGAAGAGAAATAGTAAAATTACATATCGTAACGATAGCTATAGAAAAGGCATATGAGAGGTATTTTTCTACTCAAAAAAAATCGACCAACAAGTACGTAAGTCCTATATTGATTCCATAAGTGAGAAATCCAGAAAACAAAAATTTTAAAAATTTCATATTTTGATTATATTCAAACAACTTGATTAAAATAAGAGACCTGTATAATAAAAAGAGCATATGAACTTTTACAAAAAAATGAAAAGATTTTTTACCTTATCTCGCTGGTTACTTTTAAGTTCTACTCTCCTTTGTTTTTCAGTGTATGCTTTTGGTGTACATTGATTTAATGTTGAGTCTATACAACTTTCTGAAAAACCTCAAGAAGAAAACACAGAAACAAATATAAAATGAGCTCTTGTTATTGAAAAGTACCTTACCAACTATAAAAAGGATCTGCTTTCTTTTCAAGAACTTTACTGATTAAAAAATGACTCTATCCTCAATCAAAATATCAAAGAGATAACAACAATGATTTTTTGACTGAGGAAAATACAGACAAATAAAATAGAAAAATCGACTGCTGAGGAAATTATGTCTCTCTATATAGAACGACTTAAAACACTCAACGTAAGTCTAAAAAAATACTTGCAAAATACTGCAGAAACAGCAAAAGAAGAAACGAAAAAGTATCAAGATTCTCTCTATAAAAATACTCTTTCTAAGTTCTCTAAAAACTTGGATTTTATTATTTATATTCTCAAAAAAAGAACGGAAGGAAAAAGAATCCTCTCAAAAAGCGAAACACTTTATAATCAAAAAATCCTTAGTTTAGAAACGGAGAATAAAAAACTCAAGAACTTTAATAAAATCTTTTTTAAAAATAAAAGGGAGCTTCTCTTTTCACTCAGGAATATACTCTGAAAAGTAAAAAAAGAACTTCAAGCTATTCAAACTATTCAATAATTATGCCTTATAGTATTGTTCATACAGAACTCGCTTTTCAAACAAAAAAACCACTTTTTGAAAAAAAAAGTGATTTTTTATGGTATCTTGTCTGAAGTATATTCGTTGATTCAAATTACATTTTATCAAAAAGTTGATTTCATCTCCACCGCAAAAGAACTCATTATTATGAAGATAGTGAATATGAAAATGTAGATTTTCCTGAGAATTTTTGGAATCAAGAAGAGCGTAAGAATACTCCTTTTTTCATATGATACTACTTCCACCTTATTACTGATAAAGTGTGGAGAGATAGTTCTCTCATACAGAAAGCATATCAATCTGAAGAACTAGAAAGACGGTATCAAATTTCACGAAAAATTCACTCTTTTTACGATCTTCAGAAACTTCTTTGAGATAAAGAAAAAATTTGAATAATACATGAAAGTTTGAAGTTAGATTTTTCAAGCATCCTATTTCCATCTATATTTAACGAAATTCCCCATGAAACTCTTCAAACAACATATGCTAAAATGCTTGACTATATGTTATGAAAAGATTTCTTTTTGAAAAAATCAGAAAATGAAGATGATTATATGATAGTTGATTGAATTCTTCATATAAAAGATAAAGAACTTGAAAAACAAGTTCTTACTCTATTTCCTTACAGTGAGTATCAATTACTTAAAAGTAGGGCATTAGACGAGTTCCAATCAGAGGTGCTTTCCAAGATCTGTTAGTTCTTTTTTCGTCAGAGGAACATACCTTGCTATCGGGAGATCTCAAAGCTCAATATTTTCTATACGAATACGTTTGAGCTTTTTTACTTTATGGCTCACGGATTCGACCATACGACGAATTTGTCTATTTCGTCCTTCGGTAAGAATAATTGAAAAACTTCCTGAACTATAACGTGTAATCGGGGACTTATTGGTAAGCTTTCAGAGGACAAAAACTCCCTCTGACATTCTCTTCAGTTCATCATCACTAATTGGTCAAAATGTCTCAACAATATACTCTTTTTTGTGTTCGTATTTTGGATGCATCAGATAGTTCGCAAGACGTCCATCATTCGTCAGGAGAATAAGTCCTGTTGTATCTTTATCAAGTCTCCCTATTGGAAAGACACGTTCTGGAATATCAACAATATCAAGGATGCTTCTTTCATCATGCTGAGCACAGGTTGTAACGATTCCTCTTGGTTTATTGAGTTTATAGTACACAAGCTTCTCTGAAGCTTTTATCTCAGCCTCTGCAAGTTCTACTTTATCAACAACTGGGTCTATCGACATACCAATCGTTGCGGTTTCACCATTTACTTTGATAAGTCCTTTTTCAATATATTCTTCACCTTTGCGACGAGAACAAATTCCCGCCCCGGAAAGATATTTTTGAAGACGTATTTTTTCTGACATAGTTAGTTTGTTATTATTCTTACTTCATTTTCAAGTTCAATGAGAAATTTTTCTTTTACTTTTTGTTGAGCTGTATGAATAAGATGCATCAAATCTTTCCAGCTGGTTGTATCACCATCACTCATTAAAAAATTGGCGTGTTGAGAACTAAAATAAGCCCCTCTATAGTGACTTCCTTTGAGTACTACCTGTTCGATAAGATACCCTGCGGAAAGATTTCTGAGTTCTACTCCGTCTTGTTGAAGCTTATCAATTACTTTCATATCTGTCACGATTTCATCACGATCGTTTACTTTATAAATAAATCCTGGTGGGTTTTTAAAGAAACTCCCACAACTATGTCACTTTGGTTGTTTATTGTTTCGAAAGTCTATATTGTCTATTTCTGAATGATATTTCTCTACCTTTTTACTCAGATCAAAACGAGCTTTCACAAGAAAAAATCGTTCTTTTTCTTTCAAAAGAGAACTTCTGTAGGAGAAATTCATATCCTTTTTTTCGAAGATTCTTCTTTTTCCTGTGAGGGTATCAACCACTTCTGCATCGAGAAAATTATTTTCTGTTTCGAGTCAAAAGCATCCTGCATTTCAAAAAACCGCTCCTCCGATACTTCCAGGAAGTCCTATGAATCGACTCCAAAGAGTATTTTCTCCTTCGTGTACGAGTACTTCTGCAATTCACCGAATAGGTTCAGCAGAGTGAGCTTCGAGAATCTGTGTTTTTTGGTCATAATGCCATCAAGTCAGAGAATTTTTTATCACTACTCCATCAAAAAGATCAAAGGCAAAAAGCATATTTGTTCCACCTCCGATGATGAGTGTATTGAGCCCCTCTTTTCTTGCAAACTGGAACACGTCATGAATTTTCTTCACAGAATCTTCACAATTGACCTCAAAAAAGTACTTTGCAAGAGCGGGGGTTTTAAAATTTGAATAGTGTCAAATTTCTACGTGAGTTGATAGAAAGGATGGCTTCATAATGAGTATATTATTTTATCTTTTTTTATACTTTTGTATCGCTTTTGCTGTATAACTTTCTTTACATTTTGCAACTTCTTCTATTGTGCCCGCTGCGACGAGATTTCATCCAATATCACCTCATTCTGGTCCTATATCGATAATATAATCTGCGTTCAAAATAACATTCATATTGTGTTCTATAACAACAACCGAATTTCCTTTATCAACGAGTCAGTGAAGAATATGAAGCAGTTTATCAACATCTTGAAAATGAAGTCCTGTGGTCGGCTCATCAAGAATATACATTGTCTTACTCGTCGAACGTTTTGCGAGTTCAGTTGCGAGTTTGATTCTTTGTGCTTCTCATCCTGAAAGAGTTGTTGATGATTGTCAGAGTTTAATATATCAAATACCTATCGTATTGAGCACACTCATTATTCGGGCAACTTTTGGATGACTTGAGAAGAAATCAAGCGCTTCTTCTACCGTCATATTGAGTACATCAGAAATTGTTTTTCCTTTATATTTTATCTCCAAAGTCTCCATATTAAATCTTTTTCCATCACATTCTTCACACGTTACGTATACCGGAGGGAGAAAATGCATTTCTACTTTTTTTACTCCATCTCCATCACATGCATTACAACGACCAT
>CAYUZH010000046.1:0-1285 GCA_964449635.1 uncultured Candidatus Peribacteria bacterium
GTTTGAAAAGACTGATTTGATAGAATTGTTGGTATAGTAAATACTAATGAATATAAATGAAGATTTACTAAAGATGTAATGAGACAAGCATTAAAAAAACAATGAATTAATTGAGATGACGCTTGATTAGAAAGAGTTATTAGTAATCTTGATAAAGGATGATTTTTTACAGATTGAAATAAATAATTTTCTCTTTGACAACGATTCTAAAAAGTATATACTCACTGTATATACTTTTTAATTTCTTTTTAATATGTTGACAGAAAAACAACAAAAGGTATTTGATACCATATACGAATTCGTAACTCGCTATGCGAAATCGCCAACCCTTGATGAGCTCATGCAATTAACGAGTCAAAAATCAAAAAGGGGAGTCGTGCAATATCTCGAAGTCCTCGAAAAAAAATGATTTATAACAAGAGGAGATGGGCATAGAGGCATCAAACTTTGAAATGGAATCTGATTCCAAACAACACTCAATGTACCAATCCTTGGATTTGCCAATGCTGGAAAACCTCTCGCAGAAGCAGTTGAGCATAACTATGGCGTGCTTCCCATCTCAAAAAAAATTATCTCATGAGACGGAACTCAGTATTTTATACTCAAAGTGGAGGGAACGAGTATGAATAACTATGAAGTGAATGGAAAATTGATAGAAAATGGAAGTTATGTGCTTATTCGAAAGGATTCTAATCAGCTCAATAATAGAGATGCATTTTTATTTATTGTCGATGGAGCAGCTACCATTAAAAAGTATAAACAAAGCGGGAATTGTATTTACCTTCTGCCAGATTCTAAAGACGAATATCATAAGCCAATTATTCTTTCAGCGGATGATAAAGTGCTCGTAAATGGAAAAGTAGTTGATGTTTTTAGTTTTTAATTTTCTTTTTTTTTGAACTTGTATACATTACGTATAGTAACAACACTATACGTAATTTTTTTTCGATGAATTTTAAAAAAATCCTCAAAAAAGTATTTAAATATATGCAGCTTCTTATAAGCTACGCACATCCTTCTACTTCGTATACGTACTCTGAACATAGTGGGAGACTTCATATTACTTTGAGAGATGGAAAAAAAATACTTGAATCAGATAATGCAAACTATTCGTTTAATTCTCTTCATCGAATTATGCGTTTTATTTTTAGAGAAGTTCATATACATCCAAAAGAAAATATTCTTCTTCTTGGGCTTGGGGGATGATCAGTACTGAAAATAGTCCGAAAAGAGTTAAAAAAACAAAACAAAATCGTTGCAGTGGAGGTAGATTCTGTTATTATTG